>NZ_JALY01000098.1:0-6603 GCF_002924615.1 Petrotoga halophila DSM 16923
CCTTAATAAATTATATGATAAAATCCTAGAGGTGCTTTTAAAAATAAGTAGTCTATTTTAGAACAAACAGTTATATCTCTGTTAAATATTATAGCGTGACAATATTAAATAAATATGAAAAAACAATTAATATACATAAATGTAATAATTTTTTTTAAAAACTTTATAAGTCGTTGAAATTAGAACATTCTTTCGTGCTATAATAATTGTCGAAAGATTTTTGAACCTTTTAAAAAGCTTTTAGAATACTAGTTAAGTAATTCATATAGATTTTCAATTATTAGTTTGTTAAAAAACAAAAAGGAGGTTCCCTTGTGCCAATATTAACTTTTAAAGGTGGCGTACATCCGCCCGAGAAAAAGCATTTTACAAAGGATAAGCCTTTTGAAAAACTGCCTTTGCCCGATTTTGTATACCTATTCACAACTAACCATCTCGGAGCTCCTGCTAAGCCAATCGTAAAAGAAGGAGATCAAGTGAAAACAGGGCAATTAGTAGCAGAGACTGCTGGTAATATTTCAGCAAACATACATTCTTCTGTTACGGGGGAAGTTGTTGGAATAGAATCATTTATAAATGCCTCCACAGGAAGAAAGAATAATGCAATAGTCATAAAAAGAACTTCGGAAGATATTTGGGAATATATTGAACACGATGAGAACTTTAAAAATTTTTCAAAGGAAGAAATAATTAACATTGTTAAAAAAGCGGGTATAGTGGGATTAGGGGGTGCTATGTTCCCATCTCATGTAAAATTAAGTATACCCCCAGGCAAAAAAGTCGATTACTTAATAATCAATGGGGCAGAATGTGAACCATACATAACTGTCGATGATATGATGATGAGAACATACACAGAAGAAATCATAAAAGGAATAAAAATAATAGAATATATAGTTAATCCAGAAAAAATTTATGTGGGCATCGAAGAAATCAAACCTGAAGCGATAAAAATTATGAAAAACGCTTTAAAAAACGAGAATATCGAGGTTGCAATTTTAAAAACAAAATATCCTCAAGGTGCAGAAAAACAATTAATCAAAGCTGTCACTAAAAGGGAAGTCCCTTCAGGAGGGTTACCTATAGATGCAGGGACTTTAGTTTTTAACGTTTCCACTACCTATGCAATTTATGATGCAGTAATCAATGGAAAACCTTTGGTTGAACGCGGAATCACTTTGAGCGGGGGCGTTAAAAAACCCGGTAACTATTGGTTCCGAATTGGAACTAAGGTTTCAGATCTTTTAAATCAAGTAGAAATCGTTGAAGAGGAAAAGATCGATAGAATAATCTATGGCGGGCCAATGATGGGATTACCTTTACCCAATATTGATTTACCAACTTTCAAGGGAAATAATGCAATCACCGTTTTAACAAAAGAAGAAATACCACAAAAACATGAATATCCATGCATTAGATGTGCTTCTTGCGTTAAAGCATGCCCTATAGGGCTACAACCTTATTATCTAAAAAAACTTGCTGATGCTAGGAAAAATGACATAGCACAAGAAAATGGAATTATGGATTGTATAGAATGTGGTGCTTGTTCTTACATTTGTCCATCAAATATAGAGCTAGTTAAAACATTCAAGACAACAAAAAAGGTTATAAAAGCCATTCAAAGAAGGAGGGGTTGAGTTGAAACTTAGCACTGAAGCAGCACCCCATTTTCGAACTACCAATACCACCCGAAAAATTATGATCGATGTTTTGATATCATTGATACCTGCTGTTATTGTTTCAACATGGATCTTTGGTTTTCGAGCCCTTTTCATTATGTTATTTTCTATGGTTTTTGCAGAAACATTGGACTTTTCGATCGTTCGTTTTGTAAGGAAGCAAAAAGACCATATCCCTGATTTTTCCGCTTCTGTTACAGGATTACTCTTGGGTATGAACCTTTCTTTAGCCGTAAACTGGTGGCAAATTATGTTAGGAGTAGTGGTTGCGATCATTTTAGCAAAACAAGTTTTTGGAGGTCTAGGTCAAAACTTTTTTAACCCCGCATTAGTTGGAAGGGCCTTTATGGTGATATCTTTCCCTACAGCTATGACTACCTGGTATGTACCTTTTTATTACCAGAATCCTGATATTGTTACTTCTGCCTCCCCTTTAGGAATAATTTCTGAAGAAGGAATGAACACAGTACTCCAAAATTATACTTACTGGGATATGTTCATCGGCAGAATTCCTGGTTCTATCGGAGAAGTTAGTGCTTTAGCTTTAATTATTGGTTTCATATACTTAGTCATTAAAGGCAGAATAAAATTGATGATCCCTGTATCCTATATAGGAACGGTTTTGATTTTTAGCACTATTTTTCATATAGTTGATCCTAATAAATTTGGAACTCCCTTGTTTCATCTTTTAGCAGGGGGTTTGATCTTAGGTGCATTGTTCATGGCAACGGATATGGTTACTTCTCCAATGTCCATAAAGGGCCAGTTCGTTTTTGGTATGGGAGCTGGTATTTTGACGATGATCATAAGATTCTTTGGTAGTTACCCCGAAGGTGTTTCCTTTTCAATCCTTATCATGAATGCGTTTGTCCCTTTGATAGATGATTGGTTAAAACCCAAAATATATGGAACAACCAAAGGGGAGATAAAACATGCGTGAATATATAAAAACAGGTTTAATCTTAGCCGCCTTTATGATTGCTGCCGGATTTTTAGTATCTGTTGTGTACAATTTTGTGAATCCAATGATAGTACAATCCGAATTTAATAATACATTGTCAGCTATAGAAGAAGTCTTAAAAGATGCAAATACGGGTGAATATTTAGTTTCTAATATTCCTAAAAACGAAGAAGAGTTAGAAAGAAATATATGGAAAGAAGATCAAAATGGAGTTTTATACGTAAGTCAAAAAAATGCAAAAGTCTATTCCCCTGTTTATAAGTTTACTGAAAATAACACTGAAATTTATGTCATGACAGTTTCAGGAGTAGGATACGGAGGAGATGTGGTTAGCGTTATTTCGTTCATCAAAAAAGAAGGTGGCCAAATTACTTTGAATAAAATAGAAGTAATAAATTATTCACAAGAAACGCCGGGACTAGGGGCCAGAATCTCTGAAGAATCTGTAAAAAAAAGATTTAGCTCGATCCCAGAATCAGGTTTAAATGTAGGCGTTAAAGTCGATAAAGACGCTGGTGTTACTGTCCCAACTAATTCAATAAATACTTACAAAGAACAAGGTGTAGTAAAAACTAGTGATGTAATGACAGGAGCAACAATTACTCCTAGAGCGGTCGCCGATTCTATCAATGCAGCTGTAGAATTTTTAAAAGAGAAAGGGGTGATGTGAAAAGATGGCTGATCTAAAAAACTTTACCAACGGTTTGATAAAAAACAATCCCGTTTTTGTTCAGGTATTGGGAATGTGTCCTACTTTAGCTACAACCACAAGCGCAGAAAATGGTTTAGGTATGGGAATAGCCACCCTATCTGTCTTAACAATGTCAAACATTGTCATTTCTTTGATTAGAAAAATAGTTCCTAAAAAGATAAGAATACCTATTTATATTGTAGTTATAGCCTCTTTTGTAACAATGATAGATCTCATAATGCATGGATTAACATACGAATTATGGCAGACTTTGGGAATATTTATACCTTTGATAGTTGTTAACTGTATCATTATGGGAAGGGCAGAGTCTTTCGCATCGAAAAATGGAGTTGTAGATTCAATACTTGACGCCTTGGGAATCGGTTTAGGTTTTACAGGCGCCCTTGTATTATTGGGATCGGTAAGAGAATTATTGGGTAATGGAACAATCTTTGGTTTTCCTATTTGGGGAGAAGCCATTAATTTATACCTTTTCATACTCCCACCTGGTGCCTTTATAACTTTAGGACTTTTACTTGGAATGTTCAATTCAATAGGTATAAGTAGAGAAAATAAAAAGAAGAAGGCAGGTGCTAAAAAATGAATCTTATCCTTCTGTTTATTTCAGCCGCTTTAGTTAACAATATTATTTTAACTAGATTTTTAGGTATTTGCCCTTTTTTAGGAGTTTCTAGAAGCAAAAGTTCCGCTATTGGTATGTCTATCGCCGTGATTTTTGTCATGACGTTAGCGGGAGTAATAACTTGGCTCTTAAATCAGATACTAATAATGCTTGGAGTAGAATTTTTGAGAACGATTGTGTTTATTCTTGTAATTGCTGTACTTGTTCAATTTGTTGAGTTCTTTATTAAAAAATCAAGCCCAGCCCTTTACGAAGCATTGGGAATATACTTGCCACTTATAACAACCAACTGTGCAATATTGGGGATCGCATTGTTAAACATACAAACTAATTACACCTTTATCGAAAGTTTGGTAAACTCTTTTGCCTCTGGATTGGGGTTTTCGCTGGCATTAATAATATTTTCTTCAATAAGAGAAAAAATGCAACTAAACAACGTTCCAAAACCTTTCGAAGGTACTGCTTTAGCGCTAATAACAGCTGGACTTCTTTCAATGGCTTTTATGGGGTTTTCAGGTTTGGTGAAATTGTGAAAAGGGAGAATCATCTCCCTTTTCATTTTTTATATATGTAGAATTCATCGATTACTTCATCAATTGAAGTATATTGATTTGGGAAAAGGGGATTATCAACCCTCGCCACTGCTTTTACAGTAACCTTGATAGAATCTTCGTAAACATCAAAAATAAGGTAGTGAAGTTTTCCAAGAACGTGCTTTACATGCCACGGCAATGGATCTGCTCCATGATTTGTATTTAGCTTAGCACCCCCTCCACCACTGGTAATAAACATAATTCCATCCTTAAAATACCTTTCATAAGCGTGTATATGTCCATTTATTACAACATCAACACCGTACTTTTTGAAAATAGGCAACCAATTTTTTGTGTTGAAATGACCTTCGGGAAGGTTTTCTTCCATACTGCCATACTCCGTGGCTGTCGTCCAAAAAGGATGATGAAAAGCCACAAAGATAAACTTTTTATCATTATTGTTTTTAAGATCTTCTTCTAACCACTCCATTTGTTTTTCATACAGATTTGAAGATTCTAAAATATTAGAATCTAAGATAACAAAATGAGAGTTTCCATAATCAAAAGAGTACCATCTCTTGGAATAATCTCCACCACCACTTGGAAGCTCGAATGCCCTATAATACAGTATGCTATTTCTTTCATGGTTACCTAAAACCATGTAATAGGGAATTTGAGAACTTAAAGGGTATGCAGATTCAAAAAATTTACTCCAACTGTTCTCTGATGTGCCTTCTTCCGTATGATCTCCAGGTTTAAGAATGAATGCCGCATTCAGATCCGAATCCTCTACAATTCTTTTAACAACATAAGCGTGCCTTTCATCATAGATTTGGGTATCTCCATAAACTATGAATCTAAAGGTATTGATATTTTCATCTAAAGGCTTGGTTTTAAAAGCCCTTTTTTCTGTCTTAACCTCATTTAGAGTATAGGTGTCTTCAACATTTATCACATACTCATAGAAAGAATCAGGTTGCAAATCAGAAAGTTCTATATAATGATATTCCAAAGGAAATTCGTTTTGTATTTCTAACACCTTAGCTTCGTTGTCTGAATCGTAAACTTCTACAGTTGACCTAGCAGGGACAGCCATCCTGAAATTAATAGTCACACCATCTTCCTCTTTATTAGTGAGAAAAGGTTTGTAATAAAAATAATTTTCACCAACTTCAACAAAAAGACCTTCCGCCCCCAAAAGAGAAACAGATTCACTCTTCAAATTTCCAAAATCTACCTTAAGTTGGAAATTCTCATAATCTTCGCCATATGGAAGATAAAACTCTGCTTTTCCTTTATCATCAACGAGTTGAACATCTTGAATGGTTCCCAATCTGTCTTCTAGAACAACTCTCATGCCCTCAGCAGACTTTTCATTGCTTAATATTATATTTTTTTCAATAGTTTTATAATCAATACCGAATTTATCGTAATATCTTTTTTCTATTTCGCTAACACTCTCACCAATGGTTATAACTCTTGTAAATTCCAGCAAACCCTGAGGTTCAAGGGTAAAAAATGAGATACTTGTAGTCATCTCATCGTTTGCTATAACCCTCTGAAATGTTTGATCATCAGCGGGAAAATAGCCAAAGCTCCCATAATCTTGCTGAAGAACTAATACATAGTTATTTAAAACCTTTGATTTTATAAAAAAAGGAAATGTGTCTGAGTAATCTATTATTTCATTCATTTGGATTCTTTTTTTAGTTTCCGTTTTGCTAGTTATCATAGTGCTCAATAAGAGGTTTTGTCCTTGTAAGGTATAAGTATTCACCACTTTGAAGTCGTTTTGATCATAAATGAAAGAAATCGAATCTTCTGAAGTTTCTATAACGTTCTTTTGAAACTCTACGCCAGAAATTAGAATTTTATGATTTGTGAAAAGACTTTGGTTAGCTTCATTACTTTTAAAAAAGGTGATATATCCATTTTCTTTAGAAATACCTGTTGTCAAATAGTTGTTGGATAATATATAATTATTCTGATAAGATGAAATCACATCTGCTGAAAAAAAGATTACAGACAAAATGGCAAAAAAAGTTATGATAAAATACTTTTTCACAATAATGCCCCCTTTTCGTGTTTATTCAATC
>NZ_JALY01000013.1:0-9589 GCF_002924615.1 Petrotoga halophila DSM 16923
GACATAATTTGTATTTGGTGGGAGATTTCGACTTAATAATTCAAGGATCAGTACAAAATGCTACAGAGATTAACTTCAAAAGTTTAGAAATAACAAAAATATCAAATATTCTGATGCTTTTAAACCAAAAAGTTAGAAAAGTCCCCAACTCGAATAGTATAATTTTGTTCGGTAAAGACGAATTGTCGTCTGAAATATTAGATTTTTTCAATTTCTTAGATGATAACGCAGGAAAAAACAAAGTGATCACATATTCATCTTCACACAAAATTTCAAAAAATCTCTATGATTATTTAATCTGTTTAGAAAAAAACTATGGCGACTCTCCACTTAAAAGCAAGGATGCAATCGGATTCTTAGAATCAAATTTTTCGCTCCTTACGGATCTAGAAAAAGTTGAATTTTATGAGGTCCTTGATATAAACGAAGCAGATGTTAATTTTAAAGAAAATATTAACAATTATTATTTGATAAAAAAAGATGAAGAATACCGTGTTTTAGTTACATCTACGTTTAATCTAGAAAACCTAACAGTCGAAGAAAAAACAAAAAATGTCTCAAATTTAAAAACCAACCTCGGAGTAAGTTATCAATTTGATTCTAACGAGATTATATCCAGTATTTCTTTGCAGTTCAACAAGTCTTACTTTAAAATCTCCTCCAACTTCAATAACAACTTTAAATTTACCTATAAAACAACCTTGAATGATCGTGTTAGAATTGGAGCTATACTGAAAAATAAAGAAGATCTGATTAATGTATCTTTTTTATTAGACGATTACGAAAATTTCAATAATTTTGGTTTATACGGTATACTTCAGGTAAACAGTCAGATAGAAGATCTAAATAGTATTTTAGTAGATATAAACGAATTAAGCTACGATTTAATGGCTGCAAAAATTTATAGCATTGGAGAAAAACAAACCTCTGAATTCTCTTTATATCCAGGATTTGGTCTCTCAATAAGTAAAGAAGATCAAGCATCTATATATCTTAATTTCGGATCTCAGTACGCTTTTCCTTTTCAAAAAAGCAAGGTTTTGCTTTCTTACTTATTTCATAAACACTTACACACTATAAGTTTATCAGCTGAATTTTAACCGTGGTGAGCAGCAGGGTGAAACCATTATTCAACCTTCCTTAGAGGGTGAGCTGCGGGGCGAAGGGGCGCTATTAAAGTTTTTAAAGACATTAATTTCAACTTTGGGGAGGATTACAAATGTTTAGAATTCTAGTAGTAGAAGATGATAGATCCATCTCAAGGCTTTTAGAGTTGGAACTAACCCACGCAGGCTATAACGTGAAAATAGCAAAAGATGGAGATGAAGCATTAAAATTTTATGAAAATTTTAAGCCTGATATTATATTATTAGATATAATGTTGCCCATAAGAGATGGATTTGAGGTTGCTGAGGCAATTAGAGATTACGACAATGATATTGGAATAATAATGATCACAGCCAGAGGGGAGTTAGAAAGTAAAGTTAAAGGTTTAAAAAACGCTGATGATTATGTGGTTAAACCTTTTGAAATAGAAGAAATATTGGCAAGAATAGAGGCTTTATTAAAAAGAATGGGCAAAACTAAAGAATTGATAAAAGTTGGAGACATAGAGATTTACCCTCAAAACATGGAAGTTCTTGTGAATAAAAAAAATGTTCACTTGAGTCTTACGGAATTTAACATACTCAAGCTATTGGCTCTCAATAAAAATATAGTTGTCTCAAAAGAAAAAATTTTGGAAGAGATTTGGGGATACTACGATGAAGAAAACAACAACTTAGTTGAAGTATACATCAACTATTTAAGAAAAAAATTGAAAAATTCTGCGCAAAATATAGAAACTGTGAGAGGTGTTGGCTACGTTATTAGGGAGAAAAAAAGTAAAACATAGTGCAATTTTTAGGCAAACAATAGTTTTCACAGCCATTACTATGAGTATCGTATTGGCGATTGTTGGCCTAGTGAGGATCGTTTTTGTACAATTCACACTTCAAAGTTACAACGACATGTATATAGCACAATTAAATGTAAGTGGATTGAACAGAGAAAATGCTAAAAATCCTCAAGATCCTATTGAATTGCTTTACCAAATTATGCAGGATTCAAGTGTATTGAGGAGAAGTTTATTATCAAACAGGATAGTCATTCTAGATGGACAATTGATTTCAGACCCATATGGTTTGATAAAGGAGAATTTCAAAATTCCTAGGTTACCGTATCTTTATGAATCTGATGGTATGTATTACATCTTTGCAGGTGTTCCAATATTTGGCTCATCTCTTTTAATCGTCGGTGGACCATCTCTCGAACTAACAGCGCTTTTAAAAAACTTTGAAAAAGCAGTTTTTGTCATAATAACGGTTGGTTTTTTTATATCATTGTTAGTATCTTATTTTTTAGCAAAAAGTACTCTCAAACCTGTAGTCAAAATGGCAGAACAAATATCTGAAATAGATGCCAATACCATAGATAAGAGGATATCCGAACAGAAATCTCAAGAATTTGATATCTTTGCAAAAAAATTAAATTCAATGTTGGACAGAATCGAAAATGCTTTTGAGATACAAAATCAATTCGTTTCCGACGTTTCGCATGAGTTGAGAACACCTTTAACTTCTATAAATGGTTACATTAAAATGCTAAAAAGATGGGGGAAAGATGATCCCAAAATTATGGAAGAATCGCTTAAAAGTATAGAAGCATCAAACGAATATTTAAGGGACCTAGTCGAAAAACTCTTGCTTCTAACTAAGAACGATTATCAAATCAAAAAAGAAAGTATCGACATCAAAAACGTAGTAGAAGAAACTCTGAATCTTTTTAAATTAGAATTGAATGAATTCAAAATAGATATACAAGGAGAAAATTTCACAGTAAACAGTTCTAATGAATATCTCTCTTTAATCCTCAAAATTTTCATTGAAAACGCAATAAAATACTCATCAAATCAAAAAGAAATAACAATAAAATTAGACCCAGATCAAAAGAGTATAAGTATACAAGACCATGGTATTGGTATTGAACAAACAAAATTAAAAAACATCTTTGAAAGGTTTTACAAAGTGGACTCTTCTCGAAGCGATAAAGGCCATGGATTAGGATTATCAATAGCAAAAAAACTAGCTGATGCTTTAGACATTGAATTAAAAGCTTATTCTGAATTAGGTAAAGGTAGTACTTTTACCTTGATTTTTTCGAATCAAATTTAAGGAGGAATAAAACGTGATTTATTTTGACAACAATGCAACCACTCCTGTTGAGAGCGAGGTTGCTGATTTGATTTTGAAATATATGACAAAATACTATGCAAATCCTAACTCTATTCATCAATTTGGAGTAAATATTGAAAACGATTTAGAAGAAGCAAGAGAACAAATTTCCGATGTGTTTAAAGTTTTACCCACGGAGATCTTTTTCACCTCTTGTGCTACTGAATCAATAAATTGGGTTTTAAAAGGAGTTGCAAAAGCTAACAAAAATAGGGGCAAACACATTATAACCTCGACCATAGAGCATTCTGCCGTTATTAACACACTCAAACAACTAGAAAGGGAGGATTTCGAGGTATCCTATATAAATGTGAATGATAAAGGAGTAATAGATTTAAATGAATTGTCAAAAAACATAAGACATGATACCATACTAGTTAGCTTAATGGCTGCAAATAACGAAGTTGGTACCTTAGAACCTGTTGAAGATGCATACAAAATCATAAAGGAAAAAAATGAAGAAACATACTTCCATATTGATGCTGTACAAGCTATTGGTAAGATACCCTTTGATTTGGATAGATATAAATGTGATTTCGCTTCCTTTTCTGCCCATAAATTTCATGGCCCAAAAGGCGTAGGTATTTTTTACAAACGTAGAGGAACAAGAATATTTCCCTTCATAACAGGTGGTTCCCAAGAAAATGGGATGCGAGCAGGGACACAAAATGTACCAGGAATCATTGGCACGGCTATGGCTTTGAAAAAATCGACCGAAAATCTTGATAAGATGAATTCAAATATAAAAAATATCAGGGATCATCTAGCAGAAGAATTATTAAGTATGGGAGCAAAGATAGTCACTCCCATAAAAAATTCTGTCCCAAATACGTTAGCTTTTTTCTTTCCTAATGTAAGAGGAGATATTATTGTAAACGCCCTCTCAGAAGAAGAAATTTATGTATCAACCACATCGGCTTGTTCAAGTAAGATTAAATCTTTTAGTAGAGTAATGGAAAGTATGGGATACAAAAATGACGAGGCAAGTGGTATGATCCGAATTAGCTTATCTCACTTGAATAATGACAATGAGGCCGAATTATTCTTGATTAAGTTAAAAAATGTCTTGAAATTTTTGAATTATTGATTTTTTAATGTATAATAAAGATATAAGGGGGGCGAAAATATGAGAAGTATGACCGGTTATGGGAGAACAACAAAAAATATTGGTGATTATAGTTATAATGTTGAAATAAAATCTCTTAACTCCAAAAATCTAAACATCAACACTTCAATCTCACCTTTATTTTCTCCGTTAGAATTAAAGATTCAAAATCTTGTAAAAAAATATTTCAAAAGAGGAACCTTAAGAATTTCAATAGATATAAAATTATTGAAAACAGACGACATAATCGATGTTGACTTAGGGTTAGCTAAAGCCTATTACAATGCCCTCAACAATTTGATCAACGAACTACATCTAGCAGATGATGTTAGTTTGGAAGATTTGTTAAAATTCAAAGATATTGTTAAAATTTCCATCGATGAAAAAACTATCGATGATATTTGGGAAGGTATAAAAGAAGTTTTAAATGAGGTAATCGAAACGGTATTGAAGTATCAAAAAGAAGAAGGTAAAGATCTAAAAGTCTTTCTTAATGGCTATTTGAATGAACTCGAAGATGTTGTTATTAAAATAGAAGAAAATGCTCAGCAAATGAAAGAAAAATATAGAGAACAGGTAAAACACAATGTTAATTCTTTGATTAGTAATATTGATAATATCGATGAAAATAGGTTAGAAATGGAAATAGTCTTATTGGCTGAAAGAGCCGACATTAGCGAAGAAATGGACAGGCTAAAAAGCCACATTAGAAGATTTAAAAATTTCTTGGAAAATGAAAGTAATAACGACAGTATAGGGCAAGAACTAGATTTTATTTGTCAAGAAATGCATAGGGAATTCAACACGATCGCCTCCAAGTCAAAAATTTTAAATATAACTAACCTTTCCTTGGAAGGTAGAACCCTGGTTAATAAAATTCGAGAGCAAGTTCAAAATCTTCATTGAATTATGGTAAGTGACTAAAAATATCATATGAAAGAACGCATAGATTGGGTATTAAAGATGTTTAAGGGATGGATATATGCTAAATATTTTTGCTGGTGGAGGTGCTCTTTATGTATGGATTGATCAACATAGGTTTTGGAAATATCGTTGTTGGTGACAGGGTTATAGCCATTGTTTCTCCTACTTCTCAACCCTTAAAAAGGTTAAAAGAAATCGCAGAGCAACAAGGAAAGCTATTAGAGGTAAACCACGGAAGAAAAACTAGAGCATTTATAATAACCGACTCTGGCCATGTTATAGCCAGCGCAATCCAACCAGAAACAATTACCAACAGATTTTTGCAGAACTATTATGACATTGAAAAAGTTTTAGACAAAATACGCAAGGAAGTATTATAACATGCAGGGATTGCTTTACATCGTTAGTGGACCATCAGGTGCAGGAAAATCTACTGTTATAAAAAGTACCTTGGACAAAATTCATGGTTTTTCCTTCTCTGTTTCCTATACTACAAGAGAAAAAAGGCCCGGAGAGATTGACGGAAAAGATTATTTTTTTATAAATAAAAGTACTTTTTTAAAAATGAAAGAAGATGGAAAATTTTTAGAGTGGGCTGAGGTTCATGGAAATTATTATGCCACATCCAAAAAATTCGTTGAGAAAAAGTTAAAGGAAAGCCGAGGCCTTGTTTTAGATGTCGATGTTCAAGGAGCTCTAAACATTAAAAAAATTTATAAGAACGCCATATATATTTTTATTTTACCCCCTTCAAATGAGGATCTAGAAAAAAGGCTAAAAAAAAGAGGTACCGAATCAAAAGACTCTCTGGAAATAAGGCTGAAAGACGCAAAATGGGAGATTTCTCATATGAAAGATTTCGATTACGTAATCGTAAACCAGGAAATAAAAGAATCAACAAATCAACTGATATCTGTCCTTGTTGCAGAACAACTTAAAAGAGAAAGGTTTGATGAACGTGCTCCATTTTTTTTTAAAAAACAACTATGAATTTTAAAATAAGAGGTGAAATCAAATGAATTTAGGAATAAATTACGATAGATTACTAAATAGAGCAAAGTATAAATATGTGATTCCCATTATTGCCGCAAAAAGGGCTGAAACCCTAAAAAACTTAGATGAATTGAAAGGTGTCACTGAAAAAAAAGACTACGTACGAATCTCCTTAAAAGAATTAGAAGAGGGTAAGATTCAAGTTAAAAATTCGGCTTTATTAGACAGTTTAAGTAAATAGTCTAATTCTAACTTTTATATTATTTATGGGTGCGGACAGAGGTGAAAGGGTTAATCCTTCTTTATCCTTAAAGGGTGGGGAGCAGGGCGAAGGGGCGCTAAATCAATTTTTAGAACTTTTTAAAACATTCATTTCGGGAGGGTAAAATGTTAGACTTAAAATATATCAGAGAGAATCCACAAGAAATAAAAGAAGCTTTAACAAAAAGAAACAACGAAACTTCTATCATTGATGAAATCATCTCTCTCGATGAAGAGAGAAGGAAATTGTTGAAACAAACCGAAACTCTTAGAGCCCAAAGAAATCAAAATTCAAAATTAGTTGCTAAATTGAAAGCCCAAAAGAAAAATGATGAAGCCGATGAAATAATTAGAAAAGGAAAGGAAATATCAGATCAAATAAAAAATCTAGAATCAGACTTGAAAAACATTGAAGACAATTTAAATTATAAATTATTATGTGTGCCTAATATCCCTGACAGCACTGTACCCATTGGAAAGGATGAAAACGAAAATCTTGAATTAAGAAAATGGGGAAAACCACGAGAATTTGACTTTGAACCAAAAGCTCATTGGGATTTAGGCACTGAATTAGACCTCTTAGATTTTGATAGGGCTGCTAAACTAAGCGGATCTCGATTCACCATTTTAAAAGGAGACATAGCGCGTTTAGAGTTAGCCTTAATCAACTTCATGATCGACTTACATACAAAAGAACACGGTTACACCTTTATACTACCTCCTCATTTAGTTACAAAAGAAAGTATAACTTCATCAGGACAACTACCGAAATTCGAAGATGACCTATATAAAACTTCTTTGGATCAAATGTACCTTATTTCTACAGCGGAAGTTTCTCTGGCAGCTTTACACAGAAACGAAACCTTAGAATTAAATTCACTCCCTTTAAAATATGTTGCTTATACACCCTGTTACAGAAGAGAAGCCGGTAGTTATGGAAAAGACGTAAGAGGAATGATCAGACAACACCAATTCAATAAAGTAGAATTATTTTGGTATACTACTCCCGAAGAATCCTCCCAAGCATTAGAAGAATTAACAAGTCATGCAGAAAAGGTGCTACAACAATTGAATTTACCATATAGAGTGGTTGCTCTATGTACCGGAGATTTAGGTTTTGCAGCTTCCAAAACGTATGACTTGGAGGTGTGGTTGCCTAGTTACAATGATTATAAAGAAATATCATCATGTTCAAATACAAAAGATTTTCAAGGAAGAAGAGGCAACATAAGGTACAGAGACAAAGAAAACAAGTTAAATTTTGTTCACACACTAAATGGTTCAGGATTAGCAGTGGGAAGAACTTTAGTAGCTATAATGGAAAATTATCAAACAGCTAATGGGATGATAAAAATTCCTGAAAAACTCATACCTTACATGGGGAAAGAGTTCATAGGTTGATTATAAATGCCAAATGCGTTTTACGGAAAAAAAATAAATGAAGAAATTATTTTAAACGAAGAAGAAACCGCACACATAAAAATAACAAAAAAAGTCGAAGGGGAAATAATAAAAGTAATAACGGAAGATGGCTTTATATACACTGCAACAATTGTAAAAATAGGTAAAAAAGAAACGACCCTTGAAATTATAGACAAAGAAAAACCACAAGAAGATTACAAACCATATGTATCAGTATATTTGGGTATGAGTAAATGGGATAGAATGCATTTGCTATTAGAAAAAATGGTTGAATTAAGGGCGAATACTTTTTATCTTTACCGAGGGGAAAAATCAGATATAAATTATAAAAATTTGAACAAGTTTCAAAGGTCCATAATAGAAACTTCTAAACAAACTGTTTTTGCCCATATTCCCCAAATTAATTTTGTAAAATTCAAGGAAATTCCTAAGAAAGACACTCTAGTACTGGACTTAGATGGAAAAAATGATAATTTAAGAAAAGTCTTAAAAGAATTAAAAGGTAGCCAAAAAATAAACTTAGTTGTTGGTCCAGAGTATGGATTTTCAAAAAGAGAAAAAGAATTTTTTGCTACAAACGAATTCAAAACTGTTAATTTGGGTAAAAGTATCTTTCGTTTTGAAACTTCTGTTATATATGCAATGAGTATCATTAACTATGAATACAACAGATTATTTATTTAAGGGGGGTAGTTAAAATGCCAGAATGGCTTCAAACAACGATCAATTATTTAATAAGAATTGGAATTAGTCTCGCAATCCTCTTTATCGCTAGGTATTTGGCTAAATTTATGTATAAAATCATAATAACCACAGCAGAAAAAAGCGGTAGAGTAACGCTTCAATACAGGAAATCTTTAATGACAATATTGAACATAGCTATGTATACCTTAGGTGGTTTTATCATTATTTCTGTTATTTTTACCAACCTTAGCGCTTTTTTGGCTGGGTTAGGTATAAGTGGTATAATAGTCGCCTTTGCTGTACAAGAACCTCTTGGTAACTTAATCTGTGGATTTTTAATAATGTTGAACCATTTAGTAGTAGATGGTGAAGCTGTGGAAATAAATGGAATATCTGGATCAGTAGAAGAGATAAACGTTAACCACGTGGTCATAAGAACATGGGATGGGAGAAGAGTTCATCTTCCTAGTAGAGAAGTATGGTCAAGCAAGATCATTCATTATTGGCCTACCACCATAAGAAGAAACGAGGTAAAAGTTGGAGTATCTTATTCATCCGATCTGAACAAGGTAATAAACATAATAGATGAAGCAGTACGATCAGCTGAATTAGTGCATATAGATGATGACCATCAACCAATGATTCTTTTCGATGGATACGCCGATTCTTCTATAAACTTTATTGTACGGTTTTGGGCAAAACAAGAAAATTTCCTTGCTTCGTCGATGGATGTAGCAAAGTCGATTAAACAAAAATTCGAAGAAAATAAAGTCGAGATACCTTTCAACCAATTAGACCTTCACATAAAAGAAGTTCCCACTGAAATAACCCAAAACAAAGAAAAAATTTAAATTATACAAATTTTTAAAGAGGCGGTGAAAACCGCCTTTCTTAATTTTGCAGCCTTGTGTGGGGTGGGGAGCGGGGC
>NZ_JALY01000305.1:0-1785 GCF_002924615.1 Petrotoga halophila DSM 16923
ATATATCTCTGCATATTCACAATTCTATCTTGATATTTGATTTCTAAAGGTACAAAGTTTTTGTTGTCATTTATTATTACCTTATATCCAGTTAGTTCAATACTTTCGCCGGCTTTTACATTATCCAAAAGATTCTTGGGCACCCTTACTGAGTAAATTTCAGAGTCTACTTCAACACTCAAGGTTAAAGATACATCGTCATCCACTATGGTTTTGACAGTTCCTGTAACGGATACTGGTGAAACATCTTGAGATAATACTCTTTCTTGCAATCTTTCTTGAACTTGAAACATCTGGTTGTCAGGATCCTGATTTTGTACCTGGGACATTGGAGCCCCACCAGTTGGTCCTACTTGCGCAAATAGTGATCCGACTAAAAGAATACCTATAAAGAAAGACAGAAAAACTTTTTTCATACTAACACCTCCACTAAGTAATGTTTTATATTTTTGATACATCAAAATAATAAAACAATATGCTTAATATTCACTTAATGGAAGCTTAGAAGAAACTTAAAAAAACATGGTGGTAGTTTCAAAGTTTTAAACCGTCACTCCTAGATAAGTTTTCCTAACTTCATCGTTTTCTAAGAGATCTTCTGCAGGTCCTTCGAGAACAATTTTGCCTGTTTCTAAGACATAACCATAATGAGCGATTTTTAATGCACCAACGGCGTTTTGTTCTACAAGCAATATGGTTACTCCCTCTTCACATATTTTTTCTATAGTTTCTAAAACCTCTTTGACCAGAATCGGAGCTAGCCCAAGAGAAGGTTCGTCGAGCATCAGAACCTTTGGTCTTGACATTAGTCCTCTTGCAACCGCCAACATTTGTTGTTCTCCTCCAGATAGTGTGCCTCCAAGTTGTTTAAGTCTTTCCTTTAATCGTGGGAAAAGTTTAAGTACCCAATCGAAATCTTTGTTTATTTTTTCAGAGTCTTTGCGAGAATACGAACCCAATCGGAGGTTTTCTAAAACCGTTAGATTAGGGAATATACGTCTACCTTCAGGGACTAGAACCACTCCCTTTTCTACTATCTTATGTGTTTCCTGGTTTGTGATATCAGCATTATCGAAAAACACCTTTCCACTGCTCTTTTTAACTGCATTCATTATCCCATTCAAGGTAGTAGTTTTTCCCGCTCCATTTGATCCAATCAACGTTGTGATTTCATTCTTTTTGATTTCCATATCTATCCCTTTTACTGCATGGATGCTACCATAGTGAACGTGCATATCAGATATTTTAAGAATTATGTTTGAATTTTCACTGTTCATATTGCCAACTCCTCACCTAAATAGGCTTTTATTACCAAAGGATCTTTTTGAATCTCCTCCGGACTACCTTCAGCGATTTTTTTCCCATAATCCAATACATATATACGCTCACAAATTCCCATGATAACTTTCATATCGTGTTCTATAATGAGAATAGATAACTTATATTCCTGTCTTATATGTTTTATAAACTCCATCAATTCACTCGTTTCATGAGGGTTCATTCCTGCTGCGGGCTCGTCTAACAGAAGTAGTTTTGCTCCGGTGGCAATTGCTCTTGCGATTTCTAACTTTCTTTGTAATCCATATGGAAGAGAGTTTGCTTTGTCATTAGCGTAAATAGACAACCCGACTTCTTCTAGAAGATCCCAGGCTTCGTTTTGCATTTCTTTTTCTACTTTTAAAACGTCAGGAGTCTTTAAAACACTTTTAAAAAGCCAAATCCAACTCTTCAATTTCAAATGTTGAGAAACTAAAACATTTTCTAAAACTGTCATATCTTTAAACA
>NZ_JALY01000038.1:0-11469 GCF_002924615.1 Petrotoga halophila DSM 16923
CCTTTCATAAACATATCTTTTATAATATCGTTTTGTTCTAATTCGAGGCGTTTCGCTAAAATATCAAGCGTTATTTCTTGCGTAGTTATAGTGACTTCTCTTACGGGCTTTTCTTCGACAGGTTCTTCTTCTAATTTTTCCTTGACTTTTATTTTTTCTGGAGTCTTTTTCTTTTCTTTTGGCGGTTCTTTTTGCTTTTTTACTTCCTTTTTAGCTTGCCTTTCTTCCTCAATAAGATCCTTAATAGCTTGCACCGTTTCCTCTTCTATAGTGCTCATATGACTTTTGACAGAGATATTTAATTCCTTTTCCAAAAATTCCATTAATTCTTTAGAGTTCATTCCTAACTCCTTCGCGACTTCGTATATTCGGGTCTTCGACACTTATAAACCACCTCCACTATTGGACCATTTTCAATATTCCTTCGATAATATTTTCATCTGTAATTCCAACGACGCTTATATTTTGTTTACCAAGAGCTTTAGCCAAAATTGACTTTGTATAGTTCAATTCTATATAAGGTACATCAAAAATTTGACAATGTTTTATTACATCTAACTTCACTCTTGATCCAGTATCCTTTGGAATAAGTATTACCTTCTTCTTCTGAAATGAACGAATATAATTCCTCAACCCTTGCTTACCATAAACAATCTTATTGGCTTTAGCAGCAAAGCCCATATAGCTCAAGATCTTTTGTTCCCTTAAGTAATACTCATTCCCCATGTTGTTTTCAAATCCTCTTTTTTGTGAAACCTTCATTCTTTTTCTATTATAACATTTTATTGCTGTCATTCAAAATATTTTTTCATTACATTTTAAGAAAATACCTTAAAAACTCAAAAAAGGATAAAAAAGATCCATATTGATATTTAAAAAGTATGGTAAAATTACTATAAGAAAACTTTCACAATTCTTAGAGGAGGGATATACGTGGCAAAGTTAATAAGAAAGAACTATCTCATGGCTCCAGGGCCAACCCCTGTTCCAATCGATCTTTTATTGGAAGGTGCAAAGGACACCATCCATCATAGGACCCCACAATATTTGGAAATTCAAAACAAAGCCTTAGAAAATCTTAAATATCTCTTTCAAACAAAGAATAACGTATACACCTTAGCCGCTTCCGGAACAGGAGCAATGGAAGCTGCAGTTGCTAACCTTATTTCACCAGAAGATACGGCTATCGCTGTAAATGGAGGTAAATTTGGAGAAAGATGGTGCGAATTATGTAAAGCTTACGGGGCTAATTTAGTAGAAATCGATATAGAATGGGGAAAATATGTTAGAGTAGAACAAATAAAAAAAGAACTAGAAAATCATCCAGAAACAAAAGCTGTTTTCACCACCTTAAGCGAAACTTCTACAGGGGTTGTACATCCCATCAAAGAAATAGCTGAAATTGTAAAAGAAACCGATGCAGTTTTAGTTGTTGATGCTATTTCTGGAATGTTGGCCGAACCTTTAAAAATGGATGAATGGAACATAGATGTTGTAATTACTGGAGTTCAAAAAGGATTTATGATGCCTCCTGGCGTAGCAATGATAGCTTTAAGTGATAAAGCGATGAAAGTTGTTGAAAATTCTAATAACCATAGATATTACTTTGACTTAAGAGCATATAAAAAGAGCTTCCCAGATTCTCCTTATACTCCTCCTGTTAACCTCGTTTACCAGTTATTAAAAGCAACTGAGATGCTAAAAGAAGAAACAATTGAAAATGTTTGGGAAAGACACAGAATCTTAGCTGAAGCAACAAGAGCTGCTATCAAAGCTATGAACTTAGAACTTTTTGCAGAAAGACCTGGAAATGTTCTTACAGCAATAAAAGTACCACAAAATGTTGATGGTAAAGGAGTTGTTAAATTTTTGAGAGATGAATGGGGAGTAACCTTTGCGGGTGGTCAATCACAGCTAAAAGGAAAAATAATAAGAATTGCCCATCTTGGTTACATGTCAAAATTTGATGTTATTGTTGCGGTAAGTGCCTTGGAAATGGCTTTTAACAAGTTTGGCTTTGAAGTTGAACTAGGTAAAGGTGTAAAAGCTGCCGAAGAAGTTTTTATGAAAGAGGGGGTTTGAAGAACGATGAAAATTCATATAAACGACCCTTTAGATGAAAATGCATTAAAAAAATTACAAAAGGAATTACCTAATGTAGAAATCACATCGGAACATTTTGAAAAAGATGTTCTTAAAGATAAGATTAAAGAAATTGACGTATTGATTGTAAGAAGTGCAACTAAGGTGACGAGAGAAATATTAGAACATGCAGATAAGTTAAAGATCATAGGTAGAGCGGGTATGGGATTAGATAATATAGATGTTGACACGGCTAAATCGAAAGGTATAACGGTCTTAAATACGCCGGGCCAAAATTCTTTATCCGTTGCAGAACTGGTTATAGGAATGGTTTTAGATATTTATCGACATATTACAATAGGAACGATCGGTCTAAAAAATGAACAATGGGAGAAAAAACAACTAAAAGGATTGGAGTTGTCCGAAAAGACCTTCGGTATAATCGGCTTTGGCTATGTAGGAAAAAATTTGGCAAAATTACTAAAAGGTTTCCAAACCAATACTCTGGTGTTTGATGTTGTTAATATAAGTACTGATGAGCTAAAGCATTATAACGTTAGACAGGTATCTTTAGAAGAATTACTCCAAAATTCTGATGTTATTTCTTTACATATTCCAAAAAACGAAAAAACTTATCATTTTATAAGTGAACCCCAAATCCAAATGATGAAAGATGGTGCAGTAATAATTAATGCTGCAAGAGGAGGTGTCCTCGACGAGAATGCTGTGCTGAAATATCTGAAAAATGGTAAGCTCCTTGGAGTAGGATTGGACGTTTTCGAAGAAGAACCTCCAAAGGGTGATCTCTACAAGGAACTTTTTGCTTTACCAAACGTTGTAGCCACACCCCATATAGGTGCTTCCACAAAAGAAGCCCAAGAACGAGTTGGAATAAATATAGTAGACAGAGTGGTAGAAGAAATTAGGAAACTGAACTAACTCAATGTAGTTATATTTTCTTAAATCAATTTTTAAATTTAATTGTGTAGATTTATGGTATAATCAAATGGTTTTAATTAGTAGTATATGTAACAGATAGAAAAAGAACTTTTTAAAAACTATTTGGAGGTGTAGCTATGAAGATAGTTATTGACAAAGAAGCTTGTATAGGAGACGCTATATGTGAAAGTTTATGCCCAGACGTATTCCAAATGGGAGATGACGGAAAGGCCGAAGTTATTGATGAACAAAGTGACGCACCATGTGTGCAAGATGCCATAGATGCTTGTCCAACTGAAGCCATAAGTATCGAAGAATAAACAGGCAACAAAAATAGTTTTTAAATTAATCGGGGATTTTTCCCCGATTTTTTATTTTTTAATCAATTTGTAGTATAATCTGTTTAGCCCTTAGAATATCTTAACTTTTTTAACTTATAAAAACTTCTATCTTATAATTAATAATGGGCAAAGTTTTCTAGTGGAGGGGTAGAGATGGAAAATGCAAAGGTGTTTGTTATTACCTCCGGAAAAGGAGGAGTTGGTAAAACTACTATCGTAGCTAATTTGGGGGCCACTTTAGCAAAAAAAGGTTACAATGTTTGCCTTATAGATGCAGATATTGGATTAAAAAATCTGGATTTGATTTTGGGTTTGGAAAACAGAATAGTTTACACTATAATGGATGTTGTAAGTGGTAACAAAACTGTTATGGAAGCACTCGTAAAACACAAGCAATTGAAAAATCTCTCTTTATTGGCTTCTTCTCAGATTGCCAATAAAGATTTAATGTCTCCCCAAGATATGAGCAATATAGTCTCTAAACTCTCTAAACATTTCCATTATATCATTATAGATTCTCCAGCTGGAATAGAAAGAGGGTTCCAAAATGCTGTTTCATCTGCACAACACGCTATCGTTGTTACTACACCAGACCTGACTGCTATAAGCGACGCAGATAGAGTCGTAGGGTTGCTTGAAAATCAAGGCTATACAGACGACCACATTTCACTAATTGTAAATCGATTAAAATTGAGACTTGTTAGAAGAAACGAAATGCTTTCTGCTGATGACATTAAAGAAGCGTTAGCACTGAATTTAATTGGAATCATACCTGATAGTGAGGAAATTTTACTTTCTTCTAACGAAGGAGCTCCAATATCAACGAACCAAAGAGCCAAACTTTATTCGGTTTTCAATAATATAAGCGATAGAATCTTAGGAAAAGATGTGCCGTTAGAAAAAGATTTGATAGATGTTGACCATGCCCCTCAAGGATTTATGGAATTCATCAAAAAAATATTCAGAAGAGGGTGAAGGTAAATGTGGCCTTTCAAAAGAAAAAAGAATAAAAGCAGGGAGACCGCAATAAAAAGAATGAACTCTTTCTTAAGTGCCTCCGATCGAAAAAATGGAGGAAAGAGTCAAATGAGATTTGAAAACGTCAAACAAGAAGAGTTGGATTTCGTGATAAACTATATAAAAGATTATGCTGTTAAACATCTGTCAGTAAAAAAAGAAGATGTTAAGGTACATGTCTCCAAAGAAGGCAATTCTATTACTATTGTTGCTAATATAATTTACCAATAACAAAAAGGAGTTGAAGATTATGACATACACTTATTCTTTAAAAACACATAATAGAGAAGAAATGATCGACATAACCAGCTATATTCAAGAGAGTGTCGAAAGTTCAAAAATAGAAGAAGGCATTTTGATAGTATATGTCCCCCATACAACTGCCGCCGTAACAGTCAACGAAAACGCAGATCCTTCTGTAAGGAAAGACATCACCGATTTTCTAAGAGATAAAATCCCTAAAAGTAAAGAATATTCTCATCTTGAAGGCAACGCTGACTCGCATATAAAATCAACGCTCGTTGGATCATCATTGACCTTAATTATTGAAAACGGAAAGCTTTTATTGGGAACATGGCAAGGAATTTATTTCTGTGAGTTCGATGGTCCAAGAAACAGAAATTTTAGGGTAAAAATCATCGAAGGTTAAAAGATTGAAGTTAATAATTCTCTATTACAACAAAAATTGACCAGAAATAATCTGGTCAATTTTTTTATCTACTTGCCATTTGCTACGCAAATAAGAATTTGGAAAGTATTTTTAATACATTATAAAAAAACATTTTGCACAAATCAGCAAAATAGTTGCATTGTGAACTACTTATCTCTAAAGAGGTAAGCTTCCTAATTCAGCGACCGTTGCGAAACATCCTAGAATGAATCTAAGGGTGCTCGACTTACACAGTCTCCAAAGGCTTTACTTTCCCCAGTCCCTGGGGTAGAGTCAGTTTATACAGTGACTAGCTGTTTCCTTATCTGCCGTAAGGCAGTGTTGCAAATGCCTGTTTTAATCCAAACTGCCTAATGTTAACGGCAGCATTTATATCTCTATCATGTTTAGTTCCACATTCAGGACATACCCATTCTCTATCAGAAAGTTTTAAACCTGCGTTCTTATACCCACATACACTACAAGTTTTAGACGAAGGTTCGAACGTTCCTATCTCGATTACTTTCTTACCTAGTCTTTCTGCTTTGTATTTTAGGAACGTCTTGAATTTGTACCATCCTAAATCTGAGATACTTTTAGCTAAGTGGTGATTCTTTAACATGCCTCTTATGTTGAGAGTTTCTACAACAAAGACATCAGCTTGGTTCTCACTGATTTCTTTTGTTAGTTTATGTAGAAAATCCTCTCGTGTATTTTTTATTTTCTCATGTATTCTAGCAACTTCTAATTTTGCTTTGTCCCAATTCTTTGACCTTTGTTCTTTGCTTGAAAACTTTTTATATGCATGTTTTAGTTTTCTTTCGTATTTAGACAAAACTTTAGGAGCTTGATACTTTGTTCCATCGGATAGTACCACACAATCTTTCAATCCCATATCCATACCGATTGAGTTCTCATAGTCTATATCTCTTTCAGGGTAAGAACCTTCTACTTGGAATGTTATAGAGACAAAGTACTTACCTGTTGGAGTTTTAATGAAAGTACAATTTTTTATCTTTGCATTTGGATCTATTTTCCGATGGACTCTTACTTTGATACCTTCTTTAAACTTTGGCACGAATAGAATTCCATATTTATCGTTATTCTCATTTTCATATAACTGTATATGTTGAGGAACTCTAAAAGATTGTCTACTTGATTTCTTTTTAAATTTCGGGTATTTACTCTGTTTCTTGAAGAAACGTTTAAACCCACTTTCTAAATCTTTTATAGACTGTTGTAATGATTGAGAGTTGACATCATTCAACCATCGATACTTCTCTGTCTTTTTAAGAACCGTAAGCACTTTAGCCCACATATAATAATTAGTATACGTTTTAGTATTCTTATATGCCTTGTTAGCAAACTCTAAGAATAGGTTGTAAACAAATCGAGTATGTCCAAAATGTTGGCTAAATTTCTCAATTTGTTCGTTAGTTGGATATATACGAAACTTGTATGTTTTAAGCATATTCAATCACCTTAATTCGATAATTGTATGATATAATACAATTGTATCACATATACATATAATTAACAACATTTTTTGATTCAAATTCGTTTTGTGTTTGAAGCTAGCTATCATCTCTCCAATAAATTGGAGAGTGTTCTCGTTGGATTTTCACAAAATAGTAGAAAAGGGGATAGCCCTAGTTCCTGAAGGTAGACGTATTTTCCCTAATCTCACTGTTTTAGAAAACCTCCGATTAGGTTCGTATTCTCGCAAAGACTCTGAAAAAATAAACGAAGATTTCGATTGGGTACTTACACTTTTCCCGCGATTAAAGGAAAGACTTAAGCAACTTGGGGGTACACTCTCTGGAGGGGAACAACAAATGTTGGCGGTTGCAAGGGGGTTAATGTCAAGGCCAAAGGTTCTAATGCTCGACGAACCATCTCTGGGACTAGCTCCAATTCTAGTCAAAGAGGTTTTAGGAACTATAGAAAAAATAAGCCAACAGGGAGTAACTATATTGCTTATAGAGCAAAATGCTGTTGGTGCGTTAAAAATCGCTAATTATGGTTACGTCTTAGAAACTGGAAAAATTGTTCTTGAAGGTCCGGCAGAAGATCTCTTAGAAAACGATGAAGTTAGGAAAACTTATCTAGGAGTAACGGCTTAAAACCTTGAAACTATTTCATACTTTTCAAGATTTCGAAGAAAGATATCAACAGTACAAGGATTTTCAAGATTTCCAAGATTTCCAAAGATACCAAAACTACCAAAGATTCAACCAGCAAAGATACCAAGATTGTCCTTATTACGACGACTAATTTAAACCAAATACTTTAAAAAGAGGCCTAAAGGCCTCTTTTTTAGTGCGTATAGATAAAATCTAAGTGGTAAAAGTTCTTCGTGAGTAGAGGTAGCGGCAATCAGTAGTTGAAAGCAAAGAGTGTTCATTGGTGGTGTAGGAGAACGGTAGATAAATCAATTATCTACCTTCTGCCCAGTTTTTACATGTCATTTACCTCACAAATGAGAATATGGAAAGTACTTCTAAAACATTATAAATAAAACGTTTTGCACAAGACTGCAAAAAAAGTTGCATTATAAATTTATTTGTTGTATAATTAAGAAAATTACTGTTTAATTTCTTTTCTGTTAGAGAAATATATATTTTTATGAAATTTAGTTCACATAAGATAAAGACCATGAAAATTTTTTCTACATTATTTTTTAGTAAAATAACATCCACACATATTATATGAGGAGGGGAAAAACATGAGAAAAACTGTTGTTTTGGTGTTTTTGGTAGTTATTATGACCTTCACACTCTTTAGTCAAGAAGTTATCAAAATTGGTATGAACTTCGAACTAACCGGACCTGTCTCTGGGTATGGCCAAATGTCAAGAGATGGTGTATTGTTAGCCAACAAGTTGAAACCAACAGTCAACATTGGAGGTAAAGAAATCAAAGTTGAAGTCGTAGCTGTCGATAATAAATCGGACAAAGCAGAATCAGCCAACGCGATAAGAAGGCTTATAGATCACGAAAAGGTAGTAGCAGTCATTGGGCCTGCAACCAGTTCAGCAGCATTAGCTGCAGCTTCAATAGCAGAAGAAAGGCAAATACCAATGGTGGTCAACACCGCCACTAACCCTTTAGTTGCCCAAAACAAAAAGTATGTCTTCAGAACCTGTTTTGAGGATACCTTGCAAGGTGCTCTACTTGCAACATTTGCCTGGGAAGAACTTGGAGCTAAAAACGTCGCCATAATGGTCGATGTAGCTCAAGATTACGTCGTGGGACTTGCCAATTATTTTGAAAAAGCTTTTGAACAGTTTGGGGGAACCTATTTCACAGAATTTTATACAACCGGTGATCAAGATTTCACCGCTCAACTTACGGACGCGCTTTCAAAAAATCCAGATGCTATTTTTATGCCAGGGTACTACGCTGAAATAGCCTTAATCTGTAAACAAGCCAGGGATTTAGGTTTCACAGGTCCCATGTTCGCTGGAGATGGTGCGGACGCACCTGAACTAATACAAATTGGTGGAGAATACGTAGAAGGAGTATCTTATACAACTTACTTCCACGAGGATGCAGAGTTATCCCCTGCTACTAAACCTTTTGTAGAGGCTTATCAAAAAGAATACAACAGAAGAGCCGACGCATTTGGTGCTTTGGCGTATGATGCTTACATGGTAATAGTTAACGCTATTGAGTCTGCACAGTCTACAGATCCTGTAAAAATTAGAGAAGCTTTAGCAAAAACTAAAAACTTTCCTGGTGTCGCTGGTACAATTACGTATCCTCAAGGTTCTGGAAACCCTATAAAACCAGCGGTAATAAACATGGTTGAAAATGGACAATTTGTTTTCCGTACCGTTATAAGACCCAGCATGTGATTTTTAACAATATTAAAGCCATCTCACAAAATGAGATGGCTACACTTTCTTGGATCCAGAAAGGGGGCTCATAATTGACTATCCAAATGTTCTTTCAACATCTAGCAAACGCTATTTCTCTTGGAGGCATATACGCACTTATTGCAATAGGTTATACAATGGTTTATGGCATACTCAATTTAATAAACTTTGCTCATGGTGACATTTTTACTTTTAGCATGTATTTTGCTTTTTACGCAGTTACTCTCTTTTTATTTCCATGGTGGGCAGCTTTTATTTTTGCTATTGTTTTAACAACCCTACTAGGTGCTACAATCGAACGAGTCGCTTACAGACCCTTAAGAAAAGCAAATGCCCCCAAGATCTCAGGATTAATCACTGCAATTGGTGTATCATTCTTCTTACAAAACTTCGCTATAGTTGTTTTTGGTGGAAGAGCAAAATCATTCAATCCACAATTAGGAGTTTACCCAACACAGTTTGCACAAGTATTAAAATTTAGAGATGTAAGGATACCTTTATTAACCTTCATTATTATAGGTGCTTCTATTCTTGCACTCCTTATATTGATTTGGATAGTTTATAGAACAAAAGCCGGCATGGCTATGAGAGCGGTTTCTAAAGATGTTACTGCTGCCAAATTAATGGGCATAAACACCGACAGAACTGTTTCTCAAACCTTTATGTTAGGATCTGCTCTAGCAGCAGTGGGGGGTATTCTCTGGGCTATGAAATACCCTCAAATCTATCCTTATACCGGTATGATACCCGGTTTAAAGGCATTTATAGCTGCTGTTGTCGGAGGAATAGGAAGTATTCCAGGGGCTATGCTTGGAGGTTTTATTTTAGGGGTTGCAGAAATAATGATAGTCGCATTCTTGCCGGCTTTAGCAGGATATAGAGACGCTATTGCATATATTATCTTGATAATAATTCTTCTAGTAAAACCAAACGGGCTTCTCGGTGTTGAAATAGGGGAGAAGGTGTAAATATGGAAAAAACTCTAACTTTTAAGGCCAAATTCTTTTTGACTATTCTTTTTATCTTAGCAATCTTTTTATTACTGTTGACAGCAAATAACAAAGCGAGTGATTATTTAATTTTGATATTGAATTTGATGGCAATTAATATAATATTCGCCGTAAGTTTAACCTTTATTAACGGTATTACAGGCATTTTTTCATTAGGGCATGTTGGATTCATCGCAATTGGGGCATATGTATCGTCCATTTTAACACTTTCTCCTGCTCAAAAAGAAATAAGTTTTTTGATAAAACCTTTAATATACCCTTTAAATGTTATCCAAATCCCTTTCTTACCTGCAATTATAATTGCGGGACTGGTAGCCGCAGCGTTTGGATATTTAGTTGCTGCCCCATCTCTTCGATTAATTGGAGATTATTTAGCCATCGCAACCCTCGGTTTAGGTGAAGTGGTTAGAATCGTTGCAAATAATACCTGGTCTATCACAAATGGGGCTTTAGGTTTAAAAAGCATTCCCCAATATTCTAACCTATGGTGGACTTGGGGATTTGCTTTAATAACTGTTATCTTCATTTCTAGTTTAGTTAAAAGTAGTTATGGAAGAGCTTTAAAGGCAATAAGAGAAGATCCGGTTGCTGCTAAATCTATGGGAATTAACGTCTTCTCACATCAAGTAGTTACTTTTGTAATTGGTTCTTTTTTTGCCGGAGTTGGTGGAGCATTATGGGCTCACTTAATCACTACCATTGATCCTAAATCTTTCATGTTTCAAAAAACCTTTGAAATATTAATAATGGTGGTCATCGGTGGGCTTGGGAGTATCAGTGGGGCTATCATAGGAGCCTCACTTTATACAGTAGGACTAGAGTTCCTTAGAGTTCTAGAAGAACCCATATCGATTGGCTCTATCTACATACCAGGTATCCCCGGAATGAGAATGGTGGTTTTATCTCTCATTCTCATAATTATAATGCTATTTTGGAGAAGAGGCATAATGGGAAAAAATGAAATAACATGGGATGGCATTTATAAACTGATAATGAAGGTAAAAAACAAAAATAGAATGAGAGAGGATGAATGACTTAGAAAAATCCCAAGGAGGCTTCCAATGAGTAATACAAACAATAACGAATATATCTTAGAATTTGAGAATGTAACCAAAAAATTTGGAGGTTTAATAGCTGTTAACAATTTCAATGGCTATTTAAAAAATGGAGAATTACTTGGTCTAATAGGTCCCAATGGAGCGGGGAAAACCACTCTTTTCAATTTGATCACCGGTATATACACTCCAGACATTGGAAAAATTTTATTTAAGAAACAAAAAATAAATTCTAAAAAACCTCACGAAATAACTCAGTTGGGAATTGCTAGAACTTTCCAAAATATTCGTTTGTTTAAAGATATGACAGTTCTAGAAAATGTTTTAGTCTCTCAACATTTGAAATTGAAGAGTTGGATTTGGCTTTTTAAAAGTTTTTTAAAACCTCTTGACTTTTTAAAGGTGGAAAAAAAAATGCAAAATGAAGCCTGGGTTCTTCTAGAAGAATTCGGATTGTTAATTTACGCTATTGACAAGGCAAACTCTTTTCCATATGGAT
>NZ_JALY01000039.1:0-5132 GCF_002924615.1 Petrotoga halophila DSM 16923
TGTTTAAAGATATGACAGTTCTAGAAAATGTTTTAGTCTCTCAACATTTGAAATTGAAGAGTTGGATTTGGCTTTTTAAAAGTGTTTTAAAAACTCCTGACGTTTTAAAAGTAGAAAAAGAAATGCAAAATGAAGCCTGGGATCTTCTAGAAGAAGTCGGATTGTCTATTTACGCTAATGACAAGGCAAACTCTCTTCCATATGGATTACAAAGAAAGTTAGAAATCGCAAGAGCACTTGCCACCGGAGCAAAACTACTTCTGTTAGACGAACCCGCAGCAGGAATGAATCCTCATGAAACGAGTGAATTGATGGAGTTTATAAAACACATAAGACAAGAGTTTGAGTTATCTATTCTCATTATAGAACACGATATGAAAGTTATCATGGGAATTTGTGAGCGTATATATGTTTTGGATTATGGGAAAAAAATTGCAGAAGGAAATCCAGAGGAGATTCAAAAAGATCCTTTGGTAATAAAAGCCTATTTAGGTGAGGAGTTGGCAATATGAACAGTGAAAATTCAAACATAATTCTTAAAATATCTGATATGCACGTTCACTATGGTAGCATCCATGCAGTAAAAGGGATAGATATGGAAATCAAAAAGAATGAAATCACAACGTTGATTGGATCAAATGGAGCGGGAAAAACTACTACCTTGAATGGGATAATGAATGTAGTTAAAAAAAGCGGTGGAACGGTGCTTTTTGATAATGTTGATATTACAAGCATAGAAACACATAAAATAGTAGAAAAGGGAGTGGTTCTAGTCCCTGAAGGTAGACGTATATTCCCTAATCTAACGGTTTTAGAAAACCTCCGATTGGGTTCGTATTCTCGCAAAGACTCTGAAAAAATAAACAAAGATTTCGATTGGGTACTTAAACTTTTCCCACGATTAAAGGAAAGGCTTAAGCAACTTGGAGGCACACTATCTGGGGGAGAACAACAAATGTTAGCGGTTGCAAGAGGACTAATGTCAAGACCAAAGGTTCTGATGCTCGACGAACCTTCTCTTGGGCTAGCTCCGATTCTGGTCAAAGAGGTTTTAGAAACTATAGAAAAAATATGTGAAGAGGGAGTAACCATATTGCTTGTAGAACAAAATGCCGTTGGTGCTTTAAAAATCGCTCATTATGGTTATGTCTTAGAAACCGGCAAAATTGTTCTCGAAGGACCTGCAGAAGATCTCTTAGAAAACGATGAAGTTAGGAAAACTTATCTAGGAGTAACGGTTTAAATCCTTGAAACTACCTCATACTTTCTTAAGCTTCTTCTAAGCTTCCATTAAGTGAATATTAAGCATATTGTTTTATTATTTTGGTGTATCAAAAATAATAAAACATTACTTAGTGGAGGTGTTGGTATGAAAAAAGTTTTTCTGTTTCTCTTTATAGGTATTCTTTTAGTCGGATCACTATTTGCGCAAGTAGGACCAGCTGGTGGGGCTCCAATGTCCCAGGTACAAAATCAGGATCCTGACAACCAGATGTTCCAAGTTCAAGAAAGATTGCAAGAAAGAGTATTATCTCAAGATATTTCACCAGTAACCATTACAGGAACTGTAAAAACCATAGTGGATGACGATGTATCTTTAACCTTGAGTGTTGAAGTAGACTCCGAAATTTACTCAGTAAGAGTACCCAAGAATCTTTTGGATGATGTAAAAGCCGGCGAAAGTATTGAACTAACAGGATACAAGGTAGTAATAAACGACATCAAAAACTTTGTACCTTTAGAGATCAAATATCAAGATAGAACAGTGAATATGCAGAGATATATGGAAAATGTTCGATCTCAAAATTTTGAAGAAAGATATCAAGGAAATTTCCAACAAAACCAAGATTATCAAAGATATAAAGGCTACCAAAATTACCAAGATTTCAAAAGATATCAACAGTATAAGGATTATCAAGACTACCAAGATTTTCAAAGATACCAAAACAACCAAAGATTCAACCAAGAAAGATATCAAGATTGTCCTTATTACAACGACTAATTCAAAGTAAAGACGATGAGAAGAGGCCTAAAGGCCTCTTTTTTTTATATAAAGAAATAATTAACCTTATAATGTTTTTCAAAAATTGAAAAAAACTTCAATATTTGGCTTTAATCGTCCCTAATCATGAAATTTTTTTCATAATCGTCTATAATCACCTTTTTTAAAAAATGAAAATTATGATTCAATTAATAGTAGAAGTATGGTACTTGTGAGCTAGGCTGCGGGGCGAAGGTAGCATATAATTTATTTAAGAAGGAGAAAAAATGAGAATACAAAATCATCCCATACTAAGTTTTAATAGAGGAAAACAAATAAAATTCTATTACAACGGTAAAGAATTGATAGGTTACGAAGGAGAAACCATTGCGGCAGCTTTGTATGCAAACGGCGTTTTTAAATTCAGTGAAAGTAAGAAATTACACAGACCAAGAGGAATTTTTTGTGCTATTGGGCATTGTTCCTCTTGTTTGATGACAGTTGATGGGGTTCCAAACGTAAGAACGTGCATAACTCCTCTAAAAGATGGAATGAGAGTAGAATCAGAAAATATTGGAGTTGAGATAAATGAGTAAAATCCAAAACCTTGAATTATTGGTCGTAGGGGGAGGCCCTGCAGGACTTTCAGCTGCACTTGCTGCTGCTAATTATGGAATTAAAGTATCTTTAACAGAAGAAAGGGAATTTTTAGGTGGACAACTAATAAAACAAACCCATAGATTTTTCGGTTCAGAAAAGGAATACGCAGGCACAAGGGGAATAGATATTCTCAAGAAGCTAATCGATGAAGTTAACAAGAATAACAACATAGAAGTGCTATTGTCTTCTAGGGTGTTGGGGATCTATGAAGATAACATTGTAACTATATTAAACGATCATAAAATGAAAAAATATTATCCTCAGAGTATTATTTTTGCAACGGGGGCATCAGAAAAATTTTTAGCTTTTGAGAATAACGATCTTCCTGGCATTTTTGGTGCCGGAGCAGTTCAGACTTTGATGAATGTTTATGGCGTATTACCAGCGACAAATGTCTTAATGATTGGTTCGGGAAATATTGGGTTGATAGTTTCTTACCAATTACTACAAGCAGGTGTAAAAGTAGCTGCAATAGTTGAAGCAGCGCCAAAAATAGGTGGATACTCTGTTCATGCATCAAAACTCAGAAGGTTGGGCGTACCTATTTTAACATCCCATACCATAAAAAAAGCCATTGGAAAAGAAAAAGTTGAAGGAGCGGTAATATGTGAACTCGACAGCAATTGGAATGAAGTAAAAGGTACTGAGCAACTTATCAAATGCGATGCAATCTGTTTATCGGTAGGATTAACCCCGTTGGTTGACCTGTTAAAACAAAGGAAAGTGAAAACCACTTATGTTTCAGAACTGGGCGGCTACGTTCCCTTAAGAGATGAAAATATGGAAACGTCAATTAAAAATTTATTTGTCGCAGGGGATGTTTCAGGGATAGAAGAAGCAACAGCAGCTATGATTGAAGGCCAAATTGCCGGTTTATCCGTTGCCAAAAGAATCGGAAAAAACAGCAAAGACGAAATTGAAGAAAGAATAGAAGAGGCTAAAAATGAATTAAAATTGCTAAGATCTGGACCTGTAGGCAAGAAAATTAGGAAAGGATTATCTAAATTGGGTTTGAATCACGGGAAAAATTATAACGAAAAATTTTCAGAAGAAGCACTCGATATCTCTCATTTGATGAAAACTGGAGTACCTTCGGAAGAAAACTTAAAAAACAAGTTACCCTCAAAAGAAAAGGTGTTTGACAAAGGTCCTATAGCCATATCAGAGTGCTTTCAAAGATTCCCTTGCGACCCCTGCGTAAAAAGCTGCCCTTTCAACGCCATATCTGAAAATGGTAACATCAACAACATTCCCTACGTTGACTTTGAAAAATGCACCGGATGCGGTATATGTGTTAGCAAATGTCCAGGACTGGCAATGTTTGTAATTCATAAAAATTTCAGTGAAACAACCTCGGTTGTAATCATGCCTTACGAATTTCTTCCAAGACCCCATAAAGGAGAAATTGTAAAGGTATTTGATAGAGAGGGAAAATACTTATGTGATGGCAAAGTAATAAGAATATTGGATGGAAAATTTCAAGACAAAACAGCCGCAGTGAGTATAGAAATTCCAAAAGAATATTATTTGCAAGCTAGGAATTTTAAAGTGGAGGAAGGAAATCATGGATGAAAACAAGGTAATAATTTGTAGATGTGAAGATGTAACTTTAAAAGAAATAAGGGATGCCATAAGAAAAGGATTTACCACCGTTGAAGAAATAAAGAGGGTAACAAGAAGCGGGATGGGACCTTGCCAAGGTAAAACCTGTGGTTTATTGATCGCAAAAGAAATTTCACAGATGACGGGCAAACCGATGGAAGAAATAGAACTACAAAGCATCAGACCTCCCTACGGAGGAATAACCTTTGAAGAAGTAACAAAAGGAACCGTAATGGAGAATGATAAATAAACTCTAATAAAATTAGTTAGCAGGTGAAAAACATGAAAAATAAAGCAAACGTTGTGATAATAGGAGGAGGGGTCGTAGGTTGTTCCATTGCCTATAACCTTGCCAAAAAAGGTGTTAAAGATGTAGTTTTACTTGAAAAATCCTATCTTTCAAGCGGAGCAACTGGTAGATGCGGTGCAGGAGTTAGGCAACAATGGGGCACCAAACAAAACTGTCTTCTGGCAAGTGAAAGTATGCATATTTTTGAACACTTTGAAGATGTCCTTCAAATAAAAAGAGACATAGAATTAAAGCAAAAAGGTTACTTATTACTAGCATACTCTGACAAAGAATTAGAACAATTTAAAAAAAATATCGAAGTTCAACACAGTTTAAATATTCCTTCTATTCTTTTAACTCCTAAAGAAGCTAAAGAAATCGTTCCCGACTTAAACATAGAAAAATTGGTAGGAGCCGCCTACTGTGCTAAAGATGGGCATGCCAACCCTTTTCAAGTGACTTTGGGTTACGCTGAAGCTGCACAAAGATTAGGTGTGGAAATAAATAAATTTACCGAAGTCAAAGATATAAAAACTAAAAACGATGCATTACTAGGGGTACAAACAAATAAAGGTTTCATAGAATGTAAAAAGGTAGTTG
>NZ_JALY01000306.1:0-3180 GCF_002924615.1 Petrotoga halophila DSM 16923
AGATAATCCGATATTCATTGGGCTTCAAAATTATATAGATTTATTTAAATTGAACCAGCCTGTAAATATAACTCTCAATGAAGCTTTTTTCAATACACTTCTAATCTTTATGACCGCTGTTTTTATGATACATTTAATCTTCGATCTAAAAAAGGTAAAGACTCCTCGTCAAAGATATTTAATTATTTCTATGAGTATATTAGGAATACTTTCTTTGTTAACTATTAATTCAATACCTTATCTCAATGTAATAAGTGCTTTAGTGCTAGTTGTTGTTTACACTATTTTATTATCTTTGCACTTTTTAGATCAAATGTCTAGTAAGATTTTTCTTCGAATAATTTTATTCATCGGTTTATGGATAACGTTTTACTCATTGGGAGTACCTGAAATTATTAGATTTTTGACTTTGGCAAAGGAACAGTCGTTGTTCATTAAAGCTATATGGAATACCATTTATTATGTTCTACTTTCCACACCTATAACTATTTTATTTGCCTTATTAATAGCCTTATTATTAAATAGAAAATTATACGGCAAGACTATTTTTAGGACAGTTTATTTTATCCCCTTTGTTACAAGTGTAGTGGCAATTTCACTAGTGTGGCAGTGGATATTCAATGACAATGGTTTATTAAATTATATTTTAACTCAAATAGGTTTTTCAAAAATTCCATGGTTGAAAGATCAGAATTTTACGATTCCTACCGTAGCCATAATATCTATATGGAAAATGGTAGGTTATTACGCTATAATCTTTTTGGCAGGTTTGCAAAATATAGATAAAACTTACTACGAAGCTGCTGAAGTGGATGGAGCCACACCTTTTCAAAAATTTCAGTTTATCACCTTACCTTTATTATCTCCCACAACTTTTTTTATAATCATAGTTGCAATGATCGGGGCATTCAAGGTCTTTGATGAGATTTTCATCCTCTATGTTGGCATGCCTGGACCTTACAACAACAGTGGGATGACAATGGTTTACTATGTGTTTGATATGTTCTACGTTCAACAAAGAATGGGAAGAGCTAGTGCTGCTGCTTACGTGCTTTTTGGGATTATTCTATTATTTACAATCCTTCAGATGAGAAGTAGCAGAAGTAGAATATATTACGAATCCTAAGGGAGGAAATTATACTTGTATTATACAAAGTTTATAAAAACACTTTGGACTTTGATAGTTTACTTACTATTGGCGGGAGGGGCAATAGTTATGCTCTTGCCTTTTGCATGGATGATAATGACTTCTTTGAAAACAAGCGGTGAAATCAACTTGTGGCCTCCAACATGGACAACAAAGAATTTTCAAAATGAATGGAATTTAAATTTAAAATCAACTCCCTCAAAGCCTTCCCCAAGAACAGGTTTAAGTTTAGCTGAATTTAGAACTTTATCAACCCAAGAAAGTTACAATCCTTACAAATTGGTCTATGAAATAGATGGAGACTTTGTAAGGAGGGGAAGGGTACAACTCTCTTTTAACGGGATAGATTATGCAGAACAAGCAAGTATTGAAAGTATGATGTCTGATATATACGATTATATTTCAAATATTGAATTAAGGGAAGATTTAGCGAGCTTGTTTGCCGTAGAAGATTATTCCCTTGAAAACTTTGAAAGTATTTATTTCACTCTTTTCTCCCAAGATGATGGTTATTTTAAACAAACTACTACGATAAGAAGGATACAACAAAGTATACTCAAAGTTCAAAATTTTATAGATCTTACCCTCGAAAGAAATATCAACATCTTACCGTATTTTAGAACGAATCCAAATATGACAGAAAGTCAAATAGAAAGTATTACAAGAAGTAAAGAAATATTTTCAAATTATTTGGAAACGATAAAATTGAAAGCCGATGATTTGAATTCAAAAATATCCTCTTATCCAGCAGAATTGAGAATAATTAGCCAAAGTGAGGTAGAAGAATTAATTAATTTACTCGTTGATTTTTTGTCAGAGATTCAAACTTTTGAAGATGAAATACTATCCAACACCAATACTTTGATTCAAAGAAATATTTACGAACCAATTATGAAAGAGATCAACACTTTAACTTTCTTTATGTATTTTAACGAAAAATATGGTGAGGAACAAAATATTGCATTTGAAGATATGAACATAATATTCGACATTCCTACGAGAGAAACAAAGTATCAAAATATCATAGACAGAATCCAGGAAAGCGAATTTCCAGAGTCATTTAAAAAAATTGTGATCTCGTTAGCAAACGAGAAAAATATCGATAATTTGAATCAAGAAGTTGTTTCATATCTTGAGAACGATTTTGTAAATGATGTAAGTAATTCATTAATAGAAGACCCTAGAAACCTCTCAATATACACAAACATCATCAGAACATTGTCGCAGAGCCAAGTTACCCTTGATCAAGCTCAGCCAGTGCTCTCAGATTCCAATTACAAATTTTTAATAGAACACATTCAAGGAAAAGAAGAAGAGTTCGAGAGAATATTGGAAAAAAGGAAAGAATATGATAAAATATTAGAAGATTTCGATAGGTTTTTTATTGACACGATCTCTAAAGCAACTATTATAAATGCACCGCCTTTTGTTGATACAATTTTGTACAAAAACAATTCAAATGTTGAATTATACACAGTAAATGCACCATCGATCTGGTTGCTTGATGATGTACCTTCTGGAAGAGTCGAATATTCTTTTAATCAGGTATTAGGAAATATATTTCAAAATTATGTGGATGCATGGAACGGTGCACCATTTTCGCGATACTATGTGAATACGGTTTTCGTTTCTCTAATTACCACCGTTTTAGAAATAATATTTGCGTCGATGGCTGCGTTTGCCTTTTCAAAACTTAATTTTTGGGGAAAGAATTTTATTTTTATGACTTTTTTAGCCACCATGATGATCCCAGGAGAGGTTTTATTAGTACCAAATTATATAACTATTAGTAAATTTTCATGGATAGACAGTTATTATGCTTTGATCGTTCCATGGGTGATTAGTGTCTTTGCCATATTCTTGATCAGGCAACAGTTTATGACTGTACCCAATGAGTTATGGGACGCTGCTAAGATAGACGGATCTTCAAGTTGGCGATTTTTATGGACCGTTATGGTCCCTCTTAGTAGACCTGCAATTTTAACTGGGGCGCTACTAAAATTTGTAGGCAGTTGGAACGCCTTTTTATGGGT
>NZ_JALY01000307.1:0-1360 GCF_002924615.1 Petrotoga halophila DSM 16923
AATTATATCACAAATACTGTGTATTTACAAATGTTTTAAGTTAAAAGAGAGAAAAGATTTGAGAAAAGATGGAGAGATTTATTTTGAAGTGAGATATTCGAAAAAGGTAGGGATACCAGAATGTCCGTATAAATGTAAAGGATGTAAAGACAAGCGAGAATACATAGTACGTAACGGTAGAGCAAAAGAAAGGATTATCAAAGCCGGAAAAGTTGGGACACAAAGAATATATCTGATACATAGACCACAAAGATACATGTGTAAAAAAACAGGGAAAAGCTTCAGAAATGAGAAGATAAGTTATAGATGGCAAAGAATAACAAGAGCAGAGACAGAAAACCTTGTAAAGAGTTTGCGTAAGATGAGCATATCGGCAACCGCGAAAGAGTTTGGTGTAAGTGTGAGAACTGTGAGTAATTTATTAGATTCGATTGAAATAAAGGTAGATTGGACGAAATTTCAAGATATGAAAGATATAAAGTTAGGGATAGATGAACACTCATTTAGAGGGTTTAAGATGGTGACGACGATAGTAGAATTGAACACATCAAACACGATAGCGATATTAAAATCAGACAAAAAAGAAGAGTTGAAAGGATTTTTAAATAAAATACCGTATAAAATAAAACAAAAGATAACAGAAGCGGCTATCGATATGAGAACCTCTTTTAAGAATGCAGTCAAAGAAGAATTACTTGGAGTGAAAGTAGTAGCGGACCATTTTCATGTAGTAAAAGACGCACAGAAAAAGCTAAGAGAAAGTATAAAGATAGAAGAAGAAGTAACGAATAACAATAAAAAGATACCTGTAAAATTGTTCTTTTTGAATGGAAAGAAATTATTAAAAGAGAAGAAAAAGGTAAAGAAATTATACAAAACATTGAAGGAACATCCATATCTAAAAGAGTATTATAGATACCTACTAATGTTGAAATGGATGTATAAAGCAGAAACATATGAAGAAGGGAAAAGAAGATTACACATATTGATAGGGAAGATGGAAGAAAGTGAAGATCCTCAGGTATGGAGATGGGCCAAAACATATATAAGGTGGGAAAAAGAAATACTCCAATATTTCGTTAATAGAACAACGACGGCTAAAGTAGAAGGACGTCATACGCACATAAAATTAATAAAAAGAATAAGTTTTGGATTCAAGGAAGTTTTGAGATATACCAAAAAAGTTCTATTAGGAGTGATGCCAGAAAGATTCATAAAACTACCAAATTTCATCACAGAAGGAACAACATATTGTAAACAGTTATCCTTTCTGAGCTGAAATTACTCAACAAAAAATCTCTGTAATACATTTTTCATCATATCTTAAGTCTATTCTATCAACCATATTTGACAAGGAGCC
>NZ_JALY01000251.1:0-6039 GCF_002924615.1 Petrotoga halophila DSM 16923
AAAAGTTCTATTAGGAGTGATGCCAGAAAGATTCATAAAACTACCAAATTTCATCACAGAAGGAACAACATATTGTAAACAGTTATCCTTTCTGAGCTGAAATTACTCAACAAAAAATCTCTGTAATACATTTTTCATCATATCTTAAGTCTATTCTATCAACCATATTTGACAAGGAGCCGCCTTTCTTTAGGAATTACCCAAGTTGAAAGAAAGAAAAGGTTATTTTTCAAATGTTCTCGGAGTAAGATAAAAGCTTTTAGCGCTTCTTTTTTTGTGTTAAGAATAATTAGAGAGGAGTTGTCAGATCTCTCTTCTAAAAATTGTTTAATTTCTGAAAGAAATATTTTTTTATTAATTATGTGGTAAGAGTGTCTGTTTTCTGGGAAAGAACTCTTGGGGGCTAACTCTTTACCTTCTTCTATTTTAGGTTGTGTAGCGGTCATTAAAATGAAAAAAGTTCCCATCTTTTTTGAAAGAAAAGACAAGGTTTCCCCAAATCCTTGCCAATATTCTGGAGGGATCGACTGAGGTTCATCCAAAATAACTACCGCATCTTTTAACCTATGAAAACTCATAGAATCGTTGGCATTAGGAGAATAAAGCACTTCCCAAAACTTTGCGAGGGTTGTAACAATGAGTGGTTCTTTGAAGTATCTAAAAGAAAGTATAAACCTTTCTAAATTATCTAAATCTTCTTTTTCCTTTGATGCACTTACCAAATGATGGTCTTCTTGCACTTTGTCGTATATGTTCTTTGCAACTTCGGAATTTTGATCAACAATACTTATGAACGGCAATACATAAATAATTGTTTTAAGAGAAAGTTTATTTGCTAACTTCATCGATGCTTGCAATCCTGTTATAGTTTTTCCTGCTCCAGTAGGGAGCGTTATGGTATAGATACCTGGTTCTGAAATTGTATCAACGTTTGATAATGTACTTTCTCGAATTTCATTTTTCCAATCGCTTAAATGGTTCTTTGGAAGTGATTCAAGAAATTTGTCGAACCTATCTTGTTGATAAGAAATTTTATCAAAATTGATCCTATCAACATTTAACGCATCTAGCCTATCAGATGTTATAAAAATTGAATTCTCGATTCTCGTATTAAACCATAAATCTTCAGCCTTAACCGTCTTATTTAAAAGATACTTTGAATGCCAAGATTGAAATATTAATCTTTTCCATTCTTTTTCTGTTAGATATTCAATTTTGGTTAGATCAAGGAATTCTTCTAATGCTTTTATCACGTCTTGATAATTTAAATTTCTCCAAAAAGACATTATATCTTCAAAATTTACCTGGTATGAATGATGTCTTCTAACAATCTCAGCATGAAAGATATCTTTTGTAAGCATAAAAGTTAAGTAAGATGAAGGCTCAGAGTGCGGATAATGACCTTTTTTTGTCTTTAAATATTTTTGAAATTTAAGGTGAGATTTAGCTACATCATGCGTTAGACAGATATATTTTAGTGATTCAACTAACATGTTGTATCCATGAAAATTTGATATCTCTTTGGATTTTTCAAATACTCCTTTTAAATGATCTTTAAGAAGTTTACCCGGATGGCTTTCTTGACCATTCAGGAAGCCAAACAATTTCGTCGTTTCCAACTAAGACTCCCCCTATCTCTTCAGGATTATCAACAAAAATTCCCGTATCGATATTGGCTGGGTAAAAAACTGACAAGCTTTTAGTAAGGCCTCTTTCTGTGTCCATTTGTAGAGGGACAATGTCTTTAAAGATTCCATGAGTTTTTTTCAGATTAATTTTGGGCTTAATATCTGCAGGTATGATACTTTTTATTCTTGCCTCATCGTCTTCGATCTTTAGCGGGTTGAAAGATCCTATGTAATGAATATTTGCAAATGAATATGCGGTACCAAGATATGGTGTAAAAACAAAACGACCTTCTTCAAGAAAAGGTTTTAATCTTTCTTCTATAGGACCTTCTACATAAATTCGATATTTTGGTCTTTTTACAAATTGATGTTTTATAATATTGTGAATACCCTTTTTTGGGTCTTTATTATTCCACAAGTTTATACTGGTGGTGAACCATTGAGTGGGAGACAGTATTGAAATGGCGATTCTGTTTCCATACAATGATTCCCAATAAGAAGCCAAATGAGCTTTATTTTCCGATTTGTTCTCTACTCCAATTATAGCCGCAATCAATCCTCCAACAGCTGTTGGTGGTGGGAAGGGATAAGATGCGGAAGAAGTGGTTGTATAAAATTTGCGAAACATAGCATACTCCCCCGTAATATCAAAAACAAGGGCCATTGTATCACCTCAATTCCATAGCTACTTTATCTTCTCCCAAAATACTTTTTAGATCATCAATATATTGTACTTCCAAGTCAGGATCCTTGATAATTATTATCTTTTCTATATTATCTTTGAGTAAAGAAACCTTATCACATATTTCCTTCAAATTGAGAGCAATGTCTTGAATATTTCTGATTGCCAATTGTTCATCGTCATCTAACAAAGAATTATCTCTTTTGGTTAATTTTATTCTTTCATCCAAAGAACCAATTAATCCATTGAAATTAGGCTGGTACACAATCTCCATCAAAAAGCGAGATCTATGCTCAGTTTTACTCCTTGTGATTAAATTGTTGGTTCCATTCCAAACAGCTTGTGTAAGTTTGTTGAAATCCTCGTCTGTTGCTTGTGTCCTTTCAGATGCATATTGATTTCCAATTGCATAGGTTCCAATCAATGCAAAAGGAACTATATATTCATTTCTTATAGTTCTCTGTTCTCCACCTTCTTTAGTGACAAAGGCGCCGGTTCCTTGTACAAATTCAACTTTTGCTTTGTGTAAAGATCTTCCCCATTTAAATTGGACAGGTCCAGTCCATGCAAAACTTTCCTTACCCAATGCGAATGTTACACCGAAAAGTCTTGTATCGATACATTTCTTTAGAGTTTCATCTCCTTTTGTGGTAGACAATTTTGTTTTGAGCTCTTCGAATCTTTCTTTTAAAGTTTTTGGTTCTCCATCAATGAAAACATCTTCTCCCATTCTCATTAATTCGTCTCTGATAGTTCTTTTAATTCTAACGTCAGATACCAAAACTTGCCCTGTTTCTTCATCGTATCTTGGATGATTTGCATTCAATGGATCACCGTTTGGATTCGCATCTTTTACAGAGTATAAAAACAGAAGTTCTTTTCTGCCGTTAAACATCTTGGTCTTCCCCCTTGTCCGTTTTTTCTATTTCTAATTCTACTACTTCTTTCTCTTTTGTGTAATCTTTGTATATTTCCCAGAAGTAATTTCTCCAGTTCATGAAACCTGTTACAAAAGCAAAATTTCCATCGATCCCTAAATCCTTTCCCTTAGAATTCAGTAATAGTTCTTGGGAATAACCAGCTAAATCTTCAATAAGGAAAGAAGGTTCGATCTTGTACGCTTTTATAAGTTCTGGTAATCTTGATAGATGTTTTTTTATATCTCTTAAACTTAATCTTCCAAAATTTAACTGCTTGTACAATGGAGAATCTTGAATTTTTGCGTTTGAATAACCACTTTCTCCTTTTTCCCCCTTTGTTTGATTATACGCCACAAACCCCAAAACTACTCCAGACAAAAGTGTTCCTTTTCCAAAGTCGCTCTGCAAAAATTTATCAGAAAACTTATCTAGGAATTCCAAATGTCTTTTCATAATGAATACCCCCAGGTTTTATTGTAGTTGTTCAAAAATTCAATCATCAACAAAAAGTCATTCAAAGTATGGTAAAAATAATTATTTTGGGCCTTATCGTTCATCAATTTAGGAATTCTTGCAACAAAATTTTGTTTTATAGTTTTGGTTTCAACTCTTTCTCCACTTAAAATTTTTCCCATAATTTCCATTGCCAGCATTCTCATAACTTTTTCTTCAGAGTCTTCTTTCAAAACTAAATGATGAAGGGTTCGATATATATGTTTAAAGGCAGAAGAAAGTTGGGTATCTTTATTTTTCTTTTGGGAAAAGAGATTTATCGTCTCTTCCCAAACTTTTTGTAATTTTTGTATCCTTGTTAATGGCACATCTTCGATCATTTGATGTATTACAAGTTGTGCTTGATTTTGTTCAAGAAAAAGAAAATGGAAAACAGCGGTGTACGGTTTATCTACATCATAATCAGGATCTGTGATATAATCCAAAAGATCTTTTTCTTTTGTATACTGATCGCTCCAAAAATAATTCTTTAAATCATTGAAAGCATCATCCAGGAAGTTTGTATCGGTTGTAAAGAACTCAGGTATTATCCAGATCTGGATATTATTTATAATGGATTGATCTACAAAATTATAATCTATGTAAGTTTTGGCATTAGAGAAAGTCTTAAAGCACTCTTTACAATATTTGTAAACCTTGTTAGAAAAATTTTTATTTATGGCAGGAAGGAAATTCACCTTATCAAAAGTAGCAAAAGGAAAAATCATATCGAAATTAAGTAAAATATCGCTTTCCTTACCACAATAATCACAAATTCCACCTTTTTTTGAAACATTTTTCTTAATCAGTTCGTCGTTTAACTTCTTTAAAAAATATTGTTGAAACAGCTTAACTTCTCCAGGATAAAGAAATCCTCCATCATCTTCAACGCCAAAAACAATTAAATACGAAGCCTTTGGATCACTGTAACACTCTAAGAACCGGTCGACAAAATCATTATTAGATAAGTCATTGATTGTTTTTTGAACAGAACCTTTTTCAAAAAATCCTAAATCTTCGAAATCTTGAATCATTTTTTCAATTTTGCTTATATACGATTTAGAACCAGTTAAGAAGGCATCACGATTCTTTTCTTTATTATTTTTTGGCTTTGATAACCTCAAAACAGGAGAATAACGCCACGTAGTATTACTGCCTGGAGGTTCTTTGTACAAATACCTAAGTTTTTTATATTGTTCATCTTTGTTACCGGCAAAAAAATCTACTTCATCAATTTTTGAAACACCCTCAATTTTTAGGGGTATAATCGTATTTTCTTCTTCACTTTGCAATTTTAAAGCATTGTAATTTGATACTTTTAAATAAATTCTTATTTCTTTTGATCCATCTATTCTTACGGGTATGGTTAGATAATCTGTTATTTCATAAGTTTTTGATGAAAACTCTTTCCCAACAGTGTAAACGGCATCGATAAAACCCATATTATCACCCTCTATCCATAATCATATAACTTCGACTAATCCAAATCCTTGGGAGTTTTTCGCTCCAAAACCAGAGTCATAACCAATTTTCAACAAAGTAGGATTCCCTTGGATTTCAAATACTCCATGCCAGCCTTTAATAATAAAATTTTTATACTTTGTTATGATCATTTTAGATCTTTTTTGATTAGCCTCTTTTATAACGAATTCATCATTACTTATTTCTTTTGGAAGATATGAATCATAGTAGGCAAGATACTTTTTTATTAAGTTTTCTCTTATTAATTTTGAAAAGTTATCGTCGTTGGGGGAAAAGTAGACTGTCTTTTTTGAAGAATTTTGTTCCATCGTAGAATAAACAGTAATTGGGGATAAAGTTTTTACTTTTATTTTATCGTTTTTTATTTCCAAATCATCATACTCTAACTTCTCTACATGAATCTTTTGGCCTAATAGTTCAAAATCGTCTTTAAATAAAAGCGAGTCTGCACAATACTGAATTAAATTCTTATCGTGAGAGGAAATTTTCAAAGAAACATTATCAGAAAACTCTATTGTTTTATCCTTTTGATTTAAGCTAAATTTTCCATTTAGTCTTGAAAAAGAAAACAATTTGTACTTTCTTTTCTTATAACTAAAACCCTCGTTATGAACGAAGTTTCTATATTCGGCGTCATCTATTAGATCAAGAATGAAAGCCTGAATGATATGATTGTAATTTAATGGAAGTATTAAACTATTTAAAGAAAATTGAATGTTTAATCTCATTTCAATTCTCCCGATATTTTAAATTAAAAATTAGAATCTTTTCTGTAATATATTTTATCATACAATAATAAAAAAAGCAAGAAAGTATGGCTCCTTGTCAAATATGG
>NZ_JALY01000308.1:0-1851 GCF_002924615.1 Petrotoga halophila DSM 16923
CAAAAAGTTGGATTGTAAAAAATGAATTATAAACAAATGAAAAATACTCTTTTAATCATTAGAAGAATAAATTATTCAATTATAAACTCCTCTTATGCAACAAAATATCTTGTCCCCTTTTTCCATTGGTAAAGTTAGTTAACTCCAGTTTAAATTCCCCATTATTTTTCTAAGTGAGTCAAAAAAAATATCTTATAAAGCACTTCACAAAAACAAATCACTCCTTGCTGTGAACATTCACAACAAAGGAGTGATATTTTTAAGAGCAAACTTAATGTTTAAATACTTGGCATTAGTATAGAATCAGCTTACTCAAACTACTTCGATAAATCTCTTATTTCAGATAATTTAAAACTTGGAATATTTTTCTTTCCCTCCCCCAGCTTTTCATTCCTCTCTCCATCCTCCATTCCTTATAGGTAGGATAAAAAGTGATGATACAGTCAAAAAAATAGATCCCTCAACAGGCACGTTTCCATTCCTCATAGGTAGGATAAAAAGGCATCTGCACACGGAGCTTCTGGAAGTCGATCTAAGTTTCCATTCCTCATAGGTAGGATAAAAAGTGAACCTGTTGAACCTGTACAGTACGCCCTTTTTCAGTTTCCATTCCTCATAGGTAGGATAAAAAGTTATTGAATCAACTAAGAATATTGATCAAAAGCCTGTTTCCATTCCTCATAGGTAGGATAAAAAGAGAAATGACAGTTATTCAAAGAAGTTTTGTACTGAAGTTTCCATTCCTCATAGGTAGGATAAAAAGCCTAATTCTTTTGAATCTTCTATAAAAATATTACGTTTCCATTCCTCATAGGTAGGATAAAAAGTAGCCCAAAGCAAGTTTATGACACCTTAATAGCTAGGTTTCCATTCCTCATAGGTAGGATAAAAAGCATACAAATTGTTTTTAGAATGGCTTGACAGATTTGGGAGTTTCCATTCCTCATAGGTAGGATAAAAAGAAATTATCAACGATGCTTTGAAATCAAGAATCAAGTGTTTCCATTCCTCATAGGTAGGATAAAAAGCAAATACAAATCCTTCAACTGTTATATTTCTTGAAAGTTTCCATTCCTCATAGGTAGGATAAAAAGTATTTGGAGAAGATACAAAAATAGCTGGCACAGTATCGGGTTTCCATTCCTCATAGGTAGGATAAAAAGTTTCTAAAACATCATTGAATCATTGTAACGCTTATGTTTCCATTCCTCATAGGTAGGATAAAAAGCTGGTGGATCTTACGAACATGGGCATTATGCCTGCGTTTCCATTCCTCATAGGTAGGATAAAAAGTCTTTCGATGAATATTATAGAAGAATGCCGCAAAGCAAAGTTTCCATTCCTCATAGGTAGGATAAAAAGCACTAATTAATCATGACAAATCAGAATATTTAGCAAGTTTCCATTCCTTATAGGTAGGATAAAAAGATGAAGGAAGAGAATCTGGTGTTACTAAATTACACGAGTTTCCATTCCTTATAGGTAGGATAAGAAGTATAACCATGTATGATTTGATATATACTGTGAATTAGTTTCCATTCCTTATAGGTAGGATAAAAAGCAACGATGGGGTAAAGGTAGTAGTCTTCTTCTCCAAGTTTCCATTCCTTATAGGTAGGATAAAAAGCTGCTTTTGAAGGATATATAGATGCTTCTGGTATGTGTTTCCATTCCTCATAGGTAGGATTAAAAGTTTAAAAGATTTTTACTAAAGTCTTTAGTTATGAGTTGTTTCCATTCCTCATAGGTAGGATAAAAAGGTATAAGTTAGCTATAATTACTATATCATAAAAAATTACGATTGTCAAGTAAAACTTGGCTCTTTGTCAAATATGGTTGATAGAATAGACT
>NZ_JALY01000309.1:0-1264 GCF_002924615.1 Petrotoga halophila DSM 16923
GCTAAAACTTTAATTAACCCTGATTATACAATCGCTGTGATGAGCGGAAATTTTGTCCAAAGAGGAGAACCGGCAATCTTGGATAAGTTTGCTCGTGCAAAAGTTGCAGCAAATATGGGAGTAGACATCGTCTTCGAATTGCCATTTGTCTATTGTATACAAGATGCAAGTGGCTTTGCTACGGGGGCCATTGGCATATTAGAGAAAACTAACGTTGTTACAGATATTGTTTTTGGAAGTGAATCTAGTAATTTAGAAGTTTTAGATAAAATATCGACCATTTTATATGAGCAACCCAAAAGTTTTAAAAAGTTACTCAACAAGAATTTAAAAAAAGGTTTATCATTTCCAAACGCTCGAAAGTTTGCTTTAGTTGAATATTTAGAATCTTCAAATTACGAGCACAATGTAATGGATATATTAGAACAATCAAACGATATCTTAGGTTTAGAGTATTTAAATGCTTTAAAATTATATGATTCAAAGATAATTCCACATACTATTCAAAGAATAAAGGCGGGATACAATCAAAAAGAATTCACAGGTGAAATTTCCAGCGCCACTGCGATACGAAATCTTATAGAAAAAAACGAGATGAGCAAAGTTAAACAGGGGGTTCCATCCCTTTCATATGAGGTTCTACTTAGGGAGATTGAAAAGGGCAAAGCGCCAATCATATTCGAAGATATGAGAGATATGGTGTTAGCCAAGCTGAGAATGATGAAAAAAGAAGAATTAATGCAAATAGACGGTGTAAAAGAAGGATTAGAGACTAGATACTCAAAATTTTCCAAAATAAGTTCCAACCTCACAGAATTAGTGAACAACGTCAAGACGAAAAGGTTTACGTTGACAAGGGTGAAAAGGACTCTTTTAAAGATTTTTTTTGATTTAAAAGAGAAAGATATGAAATTATACAACAGTCATGGGCCACAATATTTAAGGGTGTTAGCCTTCACCAAGAAGGGTCAAGAGTTGCTGGGAAAAATGAAAGATCTTTCGGCTTATCCAATCATTACTACCCCATCGAGATACAGAAAAATATATAATAGATTAAACGACAAGTTATTATCAAGCAATAAAAGGTATCAAAGTATTCCTGAAATCTACTTAAATCAGATAGAATACGATTTTTTGGCAAGTAATATTTACACTTTATTATACAAAAATACAAATTTATCCTCATACGAACCTGATAAAAAAGAAAAGGTTATAATTTTATGATAGTAGTAGTTCACTATCTAAACATATTAATTTCGGAGGT
>NZ_JALY01000310.1:0-4053 GCF_002924615.1 Petrotoga halophila DSM 16923
AAATGATGGCTATAGCCCCGTAGTCGTAAGGAACTACATAATATTCGGGATCAAATATCAACGCTTTGTCTCTAACATTTTCAATATTTTTTGGTTTGTAAGGGATCAATAAATCCTCTTCAACAGCTTTTGCAGCAAGCGATTGATCAAGCCCAATGACTACATCCGCTCGAGGATTTTTCTTTTCCAAAACTAGCCGTGTGAGAACGTTACCTGCATCACCCAATTTTACCACTTTTACATCGCAGTCGTTCATCTTTTCAAACTTTTGAATCGTTCCTTCTTCAATCCAACTGAGACTTTCGTAAATATAGACAGTCAATTCCTCAGAAAAAGCAAAGGATAACAAAACAACTATAACACCCAACATCGCTAAAAACTTCTTCACCTTAACTCACCTCTTTTAAATATTTATTTAGTTAACTTCTCCTCGTACCTTTATACCCCTACTTAATTTTTCGTCTGTTAAGTTATATATTTCATCAAAGAACGCTTCTTTAAAAGAAGCAGGGCCTTTCACCTCTGAACGTGACGCAGCTAATTCACCAGCTAGTCCAAATGCAACCATTGCTGAAACGGTAGCCTGTAAATAATCAATTTCCACAGCACAAAAATTAGCAATAACAGACGTTAACATGCAACCTGTACCCGAGATAGTCCCTAACATAGAATGACCATTATCAACTTTATACACTGTATTACCATCACTAACAATATCTGTAGCACCTGAAGCTGCAACTATACAATGATACTCTTTTGCAAAGTTTTTATATGACTCTATATTTTCATCGTTACTTTCCGCTTCTACACCTCTGATTTTTCCACCAGAACCCGTTAGAATACCAATCTCTGCTTTGTTCCCTTTTATAACGGATATTTGTACTTCATCTAATATTTTTTTAGAAGCATCTGTTCTTATTTTTGTTGCTCCTGCACCAACAGGATCAAAGATGACTGGAATATTAAGTGAATTGGCTTTCTTCCCAGCTTTTATCATGGCCTTTACTTGTTCTAAAGTTAACGTACCGATATTAAGTACAAGCGCTTGGGAATTAGATACCATCTCTTCGACTTCCTCTATTGCATGGGCCATCACTGGAAGCCCTCCTACCGCTAAAGTTACATTGGCACAGTCATTTATTGTTACCATATTTGTAATATGATGTATCAGAGGTTTTTTCACTTTTACTGTATCTAAAATGTTATTTACCATCTTTTTGGCTCCTTTCGTTAACTATTTCAACTTTTTCAATTACCTTGCGTATACGTTTAGCATTTTCTTTAACATCACCCGAAAAAAGTGCCGATATAACAGCAACGCCATCCACATTTGTTTCTCTCATGAGATCATATAAATTTTCAGCAGTTATTCCGCCAATCGCTACTACAGGAATGTTGACAGACTCCTTTATTTTTTTAACTTCAGCGATGCTAATTGTTTTCGCTTCTGGTTTAGTAGGAGATGGGAACACCGGACCTACTCCCAAATAATCAGCTCCATCCTTTTGTGCCTGGATAGCTTGTTCAACATTTTCAACCGATACTCCTAATATTTTTTCTTTTCCTATGATCTTTCGAGCTATTTTTGTAGGAAGATCCTCTTGCCCAACGTGTACACCGTCAGCTTCTACAGCTAAAGCAATGTCCACTCTATCATTTACTATCAACGGAATACCATAATGATCCGTTACTTCTTTAACCTTCAATGCTTGATAGTAAAAATCCCTTGAATTTAACTCTTTTTCTCTGAGTTGAAGTACAGTTATGCCCCCTTTTATTGCTTTTTCTATTGCGTCAATCAAATTCTGATCCTTTAGATATGATCTGTCAGTTATTCCATAGAACTTCACATTCATATTTTTCATCTCTCTAAAGCCTCCAAATCTTTTGATAAGCAGAACAATAAGGTTAAAAATGATTCACTGCATCTTAGACGGCATGGCGTCCAGTCTGACTCTGTCTAAAGCAAAAAATTACTCCTTCAATCATATCTTAATCTGTTTTTCACTTAAAACTTTATGGCCTACTGTAGAATATAAGTTCCAGGCTTTTACCAGATTAGCGGTCGCCGATTTTGGATCATCAGCTTCAGATATAGCGGTGACCACGAAAAAACCATGAACCCCGGTTTGAGCTAATTATGGACCGGCATCAAAATAATCAGTCTGAGATGCATCCGCTGCTTTGATATATTTGAATAACTCATGTGTTCTTGGTGATAAGCCAATAATAGAATCTTCTCCTAAGTATTCCCGACAAACTTCTATCAGGGCCCACAACTAAGTATTCCGATATATCAAATGTTTTTCTGATGCTCATTATTTTTACCGTCCAAAATATCGTTGATTTTATTGACTTTTACATTCATCATATTTTTAAACCCAGGACGTATGTCAGCTTTTAGAACAACTTCGGTACGGATACCCTCGTTAGCAAGTACAAATGTTGCATCTTTAACGACTTTCATTACTTCATCCCACTCACCTTCTATCTCTGTAAACATAGAAGTTGTGTGATAAGGTAAACCCGAATCACGAATTACTTTTATAACTTCAGCTACTTTAGGTGCAAGCTCATCACCTATACCAATAGGTGCTATGGCAACAGCAATTAATGTATTCATAGATTAAACCTCCTCAATTTCAAATGGATTGTTAGCAATGTCACCCGCGTTCGCTTTATACAGTTCATCAAGAAACTGAATTTGAAAACTACCGGGACCGTCCACCTTTTTTTCAGCACGAGTTCCCGCTAAATTATAAACTGCACTAGCAGTAAGCGCCGCAATAAATGGTGAAGTGGCCGTTGCATAGACCGCAACGACTCCACCCAACGAACAGCCCGCCCCAGTAATTTTCCCCATAAAATGTGACCCTCCATGAGAAAAGGCTATGACGGAACCATCGGTTATTAAATCCGTTTTGCCTGATACGGCCACTGCTCCTCCTGTACACTTTGCCAGCGCAACAGCCGCATTCTTAGCAGAAGTTACGGAATCCGTTGAGTCAACACCGCGAACAGTGGATAGAGCTGTACCACCTTCTAATTCCCATAAGCCTGCCAATGCTAGAATTTCCGAAGCGTTCCCTCTAATTACAGTAGGTTTATACTTTTTTAATTCCAGCAAAAGCTGAGTTCTAAGGGAACCAATACCCACTGCTACCGGATCAAGTACCCATGGCTTTCCTACTTCATGCAAAGCTTTTGCTACACGAGGTAAAGTTTGCTCATAAAGTGGTATAAATGTCCCAAAATTTATATAAGTAGCTTCACTGGCTTTTGCCAAAAATTCACCTTCATCAGGTAAATAAACCATAGCAGCAGAACCACCGACAGCAAGTTGAGCATTAGCCACAAAATTAATTGTTACAGTGTTGGTAATTGACCCCACTATAGGATTTTCCCGTTTTACTATTTCGACCGCCTGAATTATTTGGTTTTGAATATCCTTTTTATTAATCATTTTATCTTTTCCCTATCTCAATAAATGTTTTGTTTTTCTTTATACAGCTTTGACTTTCATAGAATTTCAAGATTATCATAATGTATCTTAAAGCAGTAGTTCGTATAAATTTTTCAGTAGTTATTCCATGGAACTTCACATTCATATTTTTCATCTCTCTAAAGCTTTTATATGTCTGGGTTATTTCTTCTTCTTTTTCTGAATTTAGATATAATTCAAAAATACAAATTAAATCTTCAACTAACTTCTTGTATTTTGCTTCGTTATAAGTCGATGCCCATTTTAAATATATATCATTTTCATTATTGTTAAGCTTGTCTTTGTGATATTGGTATATTTCTAAGTAACTATAATAACAAGGCAAAAGGGCTGCCATACCAACTACAAAAGATTTTTGTGCACTTTGAGAAATAAGATAGTTACTATAAGCAATATTCGCTCTAGTAAGATCTATACTTTTTAATGTTGAAGGATCTATATTCAAGGAATCAAGTAAATTTAAATAATTTTTAAATTCTATTTCTGATTCGTTATATAAAATATTTATTAACATCCTCCTGGCGGTCAGATCTCCCGCTTTTGCTATCAAA
>NZ_JALY01000275.1:0-3875 GCF_002924615.1 Petrotoga halophila DSM 16923
GAAGTAGGTATACACACTGAGGCGTGGAAAACAGTTATGGATGATTTTCAAAAAGAAACAGGGATAAAGGCAACTATTCAGCAATTCCCTTATGCAAATTATTTTGATCAGCTGATGTTAACCTTTACCTCTGGAAGAGTCGATTTTGATGTACCTTATGTTTCAATGCTTTGGTATCCCGCTTTAGCAACTGCCGGATATATATACCCCATAAACAAGATCGAAGGATACGAAGAGTTAAATTTAGAAGATGTTTCTGGTATCGAAAATGCCTGGCAAAATGGGAATCTGTATTTCATACCGTATATGAATGAGTTGGGTGGCGTAGTTTACAGGACTGATTTGTTCAATGATCCTAAGGAGAAAGCGGCTTTTAAAGAAAAGTACGGGTATGAACTAGCCCCACCCCAAACGTTGGAAGAATATAAAGATATAGCCGAATTTTTCTATAGACCTCCAGAATTATACGGTATAACTCTCATGGGCCAAAGAAGTATATTTCTTGCTACTCATTTCCTGCAAAGATTATGGGCAAGAGGAGGAAGTCTTTTAAATGATGAAATGAAACCTGTTTTCAATTCCAAAGAAGGTATTGAAGCTTTGGAAGAAGTTGGAGAAATGTTTGAATACGCAAACCCTGCTGCAAAAACCTATGTATTTCAGGATGCTTTGACAGAATTTACTCAAGGAAGAAGCGCTATGGCTGAACTATGGACGACAGCTATGCTTTACACAGAAGATCCAGAAACTTCAAAAGTTGTTGGCAAATCATCTTTTGTCGGATTCCCAAGACCGGAAGAATTGAAAGATGAAAAATTACCAATGCTATATATTTCATGGGGGTTTACTATCAGCTCTGCAAGTAAAAATAAAGAAGAAGCCTTAGAATGGATAAAGTTTGTGACTGAAACACAAAATGAAGTAAAAGCTGCTCCTTACGGTAACATTCCAGCACGTTTTTCGTCTATAAATGATCCAGCATTGAGAGAAGAATTTCCGTGGTTGGATGGCTTTTCTAAAGCAATGGAAAATTCTATCCCAACGCCTATGGTCCCACTCATTCCGGAAGGAAATTCTATAGTAAATGATTATATAGCCCCTGCTGTGTCTGAATATCTAAGCGGTTCAAAAACAGCTGAAGAAGCTTTGAATGAAGCTGCTGATGGTGTTTTCCGACTTTTGAAAGACCATGGTTATTATTGAATCCAAGAAAGCCCCGCTAAAACGGGGCTTTACTCTAAAGGAGGTTTTGTTGATTGCAACCGAAGAACAAATTAAATAATTTAGGATATGTTTTACCCGCACTTATTTTCATAATATCGATTTTTTTGATTCCTATTGTATATACTGTAGTCATTTCTTTCTTTAATTGGAATCTTTTAAGACCGGATTTAGGAGTAAGGTTTGTAGGTTTACAAAATTATATAAGAGCTTTTAGAGACTCTTTTACCTGGGAGACAATGGGAAGAACTTTCTACTTTGTTATAGTTTCAGTTCTATTGGAACTAATATTTGGTTTTATAATAGCCCTTTCCCTAAACACAGAATTTAAAGGTTGGAAAGTTGTTCAATCGATAATTTTGATTCCTTTCATGATTGCTCCCGTGGTAGTTGGATTCGCATGGAAATTTGTTTTAAATAATGATTATGGTCCTTTACCACAACTTTTAATGAACATAGGATTTAGTTCTATAGCAGAAAATCCATTGTTAGCAAATCCAAACTCTGCTATGTTCATGGTAATATTAGCGGATGTTTGGGAATATACCCCTTTTGTTACTTTAGTTTTATTAGCTGGTTTAAAAGCTTTGCCACAAGAACCGTACGAAGCTGCATATGTAGACGGAGCTTCGGCTATTCAAAGATTTTTTTACATAACTTTACCTTTACTACGACCCTCAATCATGGTTGCTATTGTAATCAGGACATTAACGTCTTTAAGGGTATTTGACACAATTTTCATCATGACGGGTGGTGGACCAGGTTCTGCTACAGAAACTCTATCTTTTTATGGCTATAGGACTGCATTTCAATCATACCAAATGGGATATTCGTCAGCGATTAATCTGATCTCATTTTTCTTAGCGATTGTTTTTACTTTAATCTATATGAAAATACTAGGGTGGGATAATAATGAGTAAAAGTAAAATTATAAAAGTATTGTCAATGACAATAGTAGTTATAGCGTTAATTTGGACGCTTTATCCACTTATGTGGATTCTTTTTTCATCCTTTAAAACACCTATTGATCAGTTCACTATTCCACCAAAGTGGATCCCAGAAAATTTTACTTTGAGGAATTATAAGATTTTTTTTAGTAACACCGAATTCGTAAGAGCCTTCTTAAATAGTATTATAGTCACCGCCTCCTCCACTATTTTAGCACTAATCCTTGGTATACCAGCGGCTTATGGTTTGGCTCGTTTTAAATGGAAACATGCAAGTCTATTGTCATTTATTATATTGTTAGCACGTATGACTCCTCCGATTGTTATGGTGTTACCTTTTTTCTTAATTTCTCGCATTCTAAATCTATCAGGAACATACATACCTATTATCATGGCTAGTTCTTTTTTCAGCGTACCTTTTGCGGTGTGGATGATGCAAGGATTTTTTTCTGAAATTCCTGAATCACTAGAGGAAGCTGCTATGATAGATGGTTGTACGAGATTTGAATCGTTGAGAAAAATAGTTCTTCCCTTAGTATTGCCAGGAATTTCGGCAACTTCAATATTATGTGCACTCGTATCATGGAATGAATTTTTATTCGCCTTAATTTTAACTGGCCAAGAAACTAGAACACTGCCTGTACTTGTGAATATGTTTGTAAGTGAAAAGAATGTTGATTGGGGGGTAATGAGCGCTGCTGCGTTAATCACTGTTATACCCATGATAATCTTCGGACTACTTGTTCAAAACAATTTGGTTAGAGGGTTAACTGCAGGAAGTGGAAAATAACTTTGATTTTTGGAACTTCTAGCTTGTTTTTTTCACAAGAAAAAACAAAAAGATGATATAATAAATAAGCATATGATTTTGCTTAAAAATTTTCTCTTTTTTTCGGCAAGAAGGTTAATTTATGGGAGGCTCGTTTAAGGTTGGAAAAAGAAACAACAGTCAACGAAAAAAATTATTATTCTAGGTTGGACACGTTTATAAGAAAAAATTATCCCGAAATAAAGTTGGGAGCTATTTACAGTTTGATAAGAAAAGGTTTTGTTAAAGTCAACGAAAAGAGGGTCAAAAAGAACAATTATATTTTAGAAATAGGAGACAACGTTAAAATTATTCTGGCTGAAAATAAATTAGAAGAAATATCCAGACCTGCTCAACCTTCTTTAAAAGCAAGACCAGTCTCTTTTGATATTATCTATGAAGATAAAAACCTTCTAGTGATAAACAAACCCGCCAAAGTATCTGTACATCCGGGATCTAAAGAAGAAATGGCAACGATAATCGAGGGAGTGATGCACTACTCACGAGGTGAATTTGAGCCTCACTTGGTACATCGTTTAGACAAATTAACGTCCGGGGTAATGGTTGTGGCAAAAAACAAGCAAACAGCTCGTGAGTTGACACAGTTAATCAAAAGTAGGGAAACAAGAAAATATTACTTAACCTTATTAGTAGGGAATTTAAATAAAAAAAACGGCGAATTAGTTTCTACAGTTTATGGTAAAACAGCCCAGTTAAAATATCAGCTTAAGAAAAAATTCGATTTATTTGGGGATATATATTCTTTGGTAGAGATTGAATTATACACAGGCAGAAAACATCAAATAAGAGTTCAATTTGCTGATTTAGGTTTTCCCATTGCTGGGGATGATAATCACGGAGATAAAAAGAGAAACAAGTTCTTAAGAAAGAATTATGGT
>NZ_JALY01000017.1:0-23316 GCF_002924615.1 Petrotoga halophila DSM 16923
GTAAAGCTGAAGAGACATATATATATAGCCTAAAAGGCGAAGGTAAAGAAAGCTACGAACCACGATTTACTTACCATGGTTTTAGATATGTGGAAGTGAGTGGATCACCATTTGTTCCTACAATAGATAATATAGAAGGACGTTTTGTTCATTCAGATGTAGAAAAGGTTGGTGACTTTTATTGTTCAAATGAACTTATAAATAAAATCCATAAAAATATATTGTGGGGACAATTGAGTAACCTACATAGTATTCCCACAGATTGCCCTCAGCGTGACGAAAGATTTGGATGGATGGGAGATGCACAATTATCTGCGGAAGAAGCGATATACAATTTTGATATGAGCCTTTTTTATGAAAATTATCTTCAAGAGATAAAATTATCACAAAAAGAGGATGGCTCAATTTCTGATGTTGTACCCGCCTATATAAAACTTTATCCGGCAGATCCCGCATGGGGAACAGCTTACATAACGATAGCTTGGTACTTGTATAAATACTATAAAAATGAAAAAGTTTTGTCAGATCACTACGAATCTATGAAAAAGTACGTAGAGTTTTTACATAAGAGTAGTGAAAACAATTTGTTAAAAAAATTGGGCAAATTTGGTGATTGGTGCCCTCCAGGAGCTATATCTCCTAAAAAGACCCCTGTAGAGTTTACTTCAACATGGTACTACTACAATGACGTTTACCTCTTTTCAAAAATTGCTGAGGTTTTAGGAAAAGAAAAAGATGCTCAACATTACTTTGAATTATCTGAAAACATTAAAAAATCTTTTAATGACTACTTTCTTAAAGATTATGGTTACGAAAGTAGAATGTTTGGACCGGTAGATCGATTAATTTCTCAAACATCTCAAATTCTTCCTTTATACTATAACATGGTTCCGAATGATAAAAAAGAATTTATTTTAGAGAAATTGATAAACAATATTGTAGAGCATCAGGATTCTCACCTAGATACAGGAATAGTGGGAACAAGGTATTTATTCGATGTACTGAGTGAGAATGGATACTCAGACCTCTCATTTAGAATAGCAACTCAAGAAAGCTATCCCAGCTGGGGATACATGATTAAAGAAGGCGCAACAACCGTTTGGGAGAGGTGGGAAAAGTTAGAAGCTGGAGGAATGAACTCACAAAATCATATTATGTTAGGTTCTGTAGATACCTTTTTTTACAAATATTTGGCTGGAATATCTTTAGAAAAAGATGGCTGGAAAAAAGCTAGAATCAAACCACATTTAGTTGGAGAAGAAAAATTTGCCTCAGCAAAAATTAAAACAATAATAGGCGAATTTCAGGTTTCATGGGAAAAGGGAGAAAATTTATTTAAACTCTCAGTAGTAATACCTTTAGGAACGGAAGCTGACGTATTTATCCCCAAATTATGGAATGAATTTAACTTGAAAGAAGAAAGAGAATTATTGTTCGACAACGAACAAATTAAAGATTTTAAAGAAAGAAATGATATTAAACTAAAAGAGTATAATGAAGAAAATATAATCTTAAATTTAGGTAGTGGTCAATATTACTTTGAATTAGAAAAGAAATAACGTTTTTACCCCTTTTGAATAAGATGATTTAGAGAAAAATGTCACTCATTCAACCGCTTGGGGAGATAAAATAGAAGGTATTACAAATAAGAAGATACAAACTATTTTTAAACGGTGAATTTGTAGAGTCAGGTACAAAGCGACAGTTTTAGCAAATTGTCCCAAAAAATGAAAATAATTTTGAAGGTGTGAAAAATGAAAGTTAAGATTCCCTACGGTAAAGAAAAAAAGATCTTAGATTTAGATGAAAATTTAAATGTTTCTTTATTAAAAAAGCGGGAATTTAGAGGCTTAGGGGATGCTTTTGACATTGAGATGATGAAATCCTTAGGCCTTCCTTTTGGCACCTCCTCTCTTAAAACCATAGCTAAAAGGAAAAAGGATTGTTGCATAGTTATTTCGGATACCACAAGACCCGTGCCAAATTCTCTTATTTTGCCCTATATAATCTTTGATTTGAGGTTTGCTGGCATTAAAAAGGAGAATATAACAATCTTAATCGCAAATGGTTCACATGAACCAGTCCCAGAAAGTATGTTTGAAGAATTAGTTGGTAAAGAAGTTTTGGATGAAAATATAAAAATAATTAATCACGACGCTTACGATGATACTCAATTGAAGAAGATTGGAGAAACTTCTTCTGGTTGTCCTGCCATTGTGAATAAAAAATATTTAGAAGCGGACTTAAAAATCTGTACAGGTTTAATAGAGCCTCATTTTATGGCAGGATATTCAGGGGGAAGAAAATCAATCTGCCCAGGAATAGTTGGCATTGAAACCTTGAAAGTATTTCATGGCGTTAAGGCGATGGGAGATCCAAATTCAAAAAGTTGTCAGTTAGAAAATAACCCTGTTGATAAGATGGCTAGAGAAGTAGCTATGATGGCTGGTTGTGATTTCATAGTAAATGTTTCTTTAAACGCCAAAAAAGAAGTGACCGGGATTTATGCAGGTGATATCTTTCAAGCTCACGAAGTAGGTTGTAGAATGGTAGCATATGATTCAATAGTGAAAATAGAGGAACCTGTGGATATAGTGATAACATCAAATGCTGGGTACCCTTTAGACCAAAACTTTTATCAAACCGTTAAAGGCTTGGTAGAAGCTTCAGAGATATTAAAACCCGATGGAGTTATAATAATGGCTTCTAAATGCGAAAAAGGTATCGGGAAAAAAGAGTTTAAAGAATTGCTTTTAGAAGTAAAAGAAAAAGGAATAAAAGAATTTTTAAAAAGCCATGATTCTCCTGAAACTTTCAAAAGTGATCAATGGGAGGTACAAAAGTTAACTCAAGTATTAGAAAAAACAAAAAACATTTTCATGTTGTCATCGTTGGATGAGGAAGAGTACAAGTATACTTTTTCAACTAAAATCAACAGTTTAGAAGAAGGATTAAAAAACGCTTTAAAATTAAAAGGGCACGGCGCCAAGATAGCGGTAATTCCTCAAGGACCTTATGTTGTTGGAAAGATAAAAAATTGAAAAGGAGCCATCTTTAATGGAAATATGTGTATTAGTCAAACAAGTACCTTCCACTGACAAGGTACAGATAGATGAGGAAACTGGCACAATGATAAGAAGTGAATTGGAATCCGAACTCAACCCATTGGACATGTATGCAGTCGAAGAAGCGGTAAGAATTAAAGAAAATACACCACAAACTAAAATAACGGTTGTGACGATGGGGCCTTCTTCAGCAGAATACGCACTAAAAGAAGCAATATCAATGGGATGTGATGAAGGAGTATTGTTAACTGATAGAAAGTTTGCAGGTGCGGACACCTTGGCAACCGCTTATACGTTGACTCAATATTTAAAAGACAAGCAATACGATATAATATTCGCCGGTGAAAGGGCAACAGACGGAGAAACAGGTCAAGTAGGACCATCCGTTGGAACACAGTTAGATATCCCTATACTAACCTATGTCAACAAGATAATTAACATTACAAACGATACAATAACCGTTCAAAGGGCTATAGAAGGTGGAAACGAAATCATCCAAACTCAGTTACCGGCTTTAATAACAGTTGTGAAAGAGATAAACGAACCAAGATTACCGAATTTAGAAAACAAACTCAAAGCTAAGAAAAGTATTATAAAAATAGTGAGCAATCAAGAGTTAAAAATAGAGGAAGAAAAGTTAGGACTTAAAGGATCTCCAACAAGGGTTGTAAAGGTATTCTATCCAAAGATATCAAGAAATGGAGAAAAAGTAGTAGTAAAAACTCCACAAGAAGCTCTAGAAAAAATAACAAGCTTTCTAAAAGAAAAAGGCGTGATATCATGAATCAAGAATACAAAGGCGTATGGACGATAGCGGAGGTAAACGATGGAAAAATAGAAACGGTATCGTACGAACTGCTTTCATGGGGAAAGGACTTAGCCACAAAATTGAACGTTGAACTATCAAGTGTAGTAATATCAAACAAAGCGGAAAATTTGGATAGCCTTATTCAACATGGGGCTGACAACGTGTACTATGTTGAAGATGAAAAATTGGAACATTTTTATCCAGATGTACACACAAACATACTTAAAAAAATGGTAGAAGATTTTAAACCTGAAATAATACTAGCATCTGCAACTACAAAGGGAAGAACTCTCATGCCTGCTCTTGCTGCAAAATTAAACACTGGCTTAACAGCAGATTGTACAGATTTTGAAATAGAAGAAAAAACAAGATCACTGATACAAATAAGGCCTGCTATAGGCGGAAACGTGATGGCGAAGATAAAAACAATAACAAAACCACAGATGGCTACGGTAAGACCTAAATCAAAACTGCCTTTATCTAAAGACGAAAACAGGAAAGGAAAAATAACAAAAATAGAATACGATCAAAAACTCTATCAATCGAAATATAATTGGATAGAATTTAAAAAAGACAAAACCAGCGTACAACCACTTCAACAAGCTGATGTAATCGTAGCCGGGGGTAAAGGGTTAAAAAAACCCGAGAACTTCAAATACTTACAAAATATAGCAAAAAAATTAGAAGGTGCAGTTGGAGCGACAAGGGCGGTAGTAGATATGGGGTGGATAGACTACTCACACCAAGTGGGACTTTCCGGAAAAACCGTCAGCCCAAAACTGTACATAGCAATAGGAATATCCGGTGCGGTGCAACACTTAGCTGGAATGTCGTCATCTAAGTATATTATAGCGATAAACAAGGATCCAGAAGCACCGATTTTCAAGGTATCTGATCTTGGAATTGTATGTGATGCTTTTGATATATTGCCACTGTTAGAAAAAGAAATAAAATCAGGTGATCAAAATGAATGAATACAGAAAGGTAACTACCAATACCGTTGAAAAGTTGAGAAAAATATTAAAAAACGATGCACTATTGATATACGATGATACAGAAAGTCTAAAAAGTTATTCAAACGACGAATCAGGTGGAGAGTATTACGCACACATGCCAGAGGTTGTAGTAAAACCGGAAACCAAAGAGCAAATATCCCAAATAATAAAACTGGCAAACGACGAAATGATCCCCATAACACCAAGAGGAGCTGGTAGTGGATTGGCTGGGGCGGATATACCAATATTTGGAGGTATAGTAATATCACTTGAGAGAATGAACAAAATAATAGAAATAGATTCAGAAAACTTAGTTGCTGTGGTTGAACCAGGTGTGGTTACAAACGATCTATGTAGAATTGTATCAGAAAAGGGATTATACTACGCAGGGTATCCTATGAGTGTAGAAACAAGTTTCATTGGAGGTAATGTTGCTACTAATGCAGGTGGAAGTAAAGTAATAAAATATGGAAACACAGCTCATCATATATTGGGATTAGAGGTAGTGATGCCTGACGGTGAGATAGTAGAATTTGGAGGAAAAAGAAGGAAAGATTCAAGTGGTTACAACCTATTACAACTTTTCATTGGCTCAGAAGGAACGCTCGGAATATTCACAAAGATATACGTAAATCTCATACCCCAACCAGGAAAAGTTGTTGACCTGCTGGTTCCCTTTGAAAGTGTAGAAAAGGCTATAAGCAATGTCGCACCATTAATGGTCGAGACAAAGAGTTTACCCTCAGGAATAGAATTCATAGACAAGAAATCCATTTACTATGCTTCAAAATACACGGGAATGAAATTACCATACCAGGACGAGGTAGAATCTTATCTCATAGTTCAATACGAGGCAACGAGCTTACAAGAGATTGAAGAATTGTACGAAAAAGGCGGGAAAGCTTTACAAAAAAACGGAGCAAAAGATGTATTCATAGCAGATAACAGAAGTAACTCAGAAAAGATATGGCGTATGAGAAGAAACTGGTTGGAAAGCTTAAAAGCTGTAGATCCATATGTACCTACTGGAGATGTCGTAGTACCAACATCTAAGATTCCTGAAATGATGAAATATATCAATGAAGTATCCAACGAGTTCAAAATAGATATCCCGGTTGCAGGGCATGCAGCCGATGGTAACCTCCATCCTGCACCATTAAAACCAAAAAATCTCCCACCAAATGAATGGAAAACTTTATCTGAAGAGATCCTTGGAAAAATAGCGATGAAAGCCGCCCAAATGGGTGGTGCCATAAGCGGGGAACACGGAGTAGGGTTCATAAAAAAAGAGCTATTAAAAAAAACAAAACCAAAACAGTACAAATGGATGCAAGAGGTAAAAGAGACATTTGACCCTAATAACATCATGAACCCAGGAAAGTTATTCTAAAAAAATTTTCAAAGAAAAGGTGATAATCTTGAAATATCTACACTTAGCTATCGATCTCGGGGCGTCAGGTGGAAAAGTAATGGCAAGTAACATACAGAATGACAAACTTATATTGAGTGAAGTAAACCGTTTTTCAAATTCACCCGTTGAAATAAGTGGAATATCTTATTGGAACATTTTGAATTTATATAATCATATAATTGAGAGCATTCAAATAGCTCAAAAAAATGATCAAAAGATTCTATCTTTAGGAATAGATAGTTGGGGAGTGGACTTCGGACTTTTAAACGAAAACGGTTATTTAATAAACAATCCAGTTCATTATAGGAATATGTTTAAGACTAATATAATGCAAGAGGCAATAGAAAGAGCTGGCAAGAAATGGATATATGAACACTCTCCAACACAGTTTCAACCGTTCAATACATTGTACCAAATATTAGCTTACCAAAAATACGCTCCAGATTTTGTCAAAATATCAAAAGACCTTTTGATGATCCCTTCGTTATTAAATTATTTTTTAACAGGTGAAAAAGCTATTGATTTCACAATGGCTACAACTACCCAAATTTATAACCATAGAAAAAGAAAGTGGGACGAAGAAATCATGAAAAAGTTTGACATTCCTGATATATTACCTGAAATAGTCCCTGCTGGTACGAAAATTGGTAAAATAAAAAAAGATGTTTTAAATAATAATTCAGACATAGATGTTATTCTGCCAGCAAGTCATGATACTGGATCAGCCTATGCCGCAATCGCTTCAGACCCCTCAGATACCTTGTTCATTAGCTTAGGAACATGGTGCTTGACCGGTGCTATTGTTAAAGAGGTCCCCTTCAACAAAGAACTCATGGAAAACAATTTAGCCGCAGAGGGTTGTTTGGATGGATCCTTTAGAATATTGGCAAACGTTACAGGCATGTGGTTAATTCAGGGCATTATAAAAAGTCTTAACTTGCCGGACAACAGCGATACTTATCAAAAAATTACAGATATGGCACAGAATGCAAAACCATTTTCTTCTTATATCAATGTAGATGATCCTTCTTTACAAAATCCTCAAGACATGATACAGGCAATAATTCAGCAGTCTATAAAAGATAATGATACCGTTTTAAATGAAACATCTCAAGTTATAAGAACGGCATTGGAAGGGATTGCCTTCAAAGTAAATGAAGTTAAAGAAAAACTAGCAAAGATATTGAAAATCGATTTTAAAAGAGTTCATGCGGTAGGTGGAGGAACCAGAAATAAATTACTTTGTCAATTCATTGCGGATGCAACAGGACTCACTGTTTTAACTGGGCCTATTGAAGGAACCGCAGTGGGTAACTTAGTTTCCCAGTTATACGCTTTACAATTTGTTAAAAACTTTGAAGAAGCAAGGAACTTAATAAAAAGATCTTTCGACTTTCAAATTTTTGAGCCTAAAGAACATGACGTCTGGAAAGAGGCTTTTGCTTCTTTTCAAAAGAAAAAATGATATAATTAATACAACCAAAAGGCGGACTGTGGTCCGCTTTTGGTATATGAAGGGGATGGAAATTCCTTTATCCTTATGGGTGGGGAGTGGGGCAAAGGGGTGCTAACACATGTTTTAGAGTTCCTAAAGACCGTACGTAAAATTTAAAAAGGAGGCTATATTTTATGAAAGTTTTAGTTACCGGTTTTGAACCTTTTGGGGGCGATAAAATAAATCCAACAGAAAAAATTATCGACTCTCTGGAAAACGAAGAGTTAGAAGGAGTTTCAATAGTTACAAAGGTCCTGCCCGTTGTGTTCAAAAAAGCTGATGAGAGCTTGGCGAACTTATTGGCAGAACATAAACCTGATATCGCAATACATTTAGGATTAGCAGCTGGTCGAAGCAGTATAAGTTTGGAAAGAGTAGCTATAAACCTAATGGATGCTAGAATCCCCGATAATGAAAATTATCAACCAATAGATGAGCAATTAAGAAAAGATGGGGAAACAGCTTACCTTACTAAACTACCCATAAAAGAAATAGTTAACGAATTAAAGAAAGAAGGAATACCCTCTATTGTTTCTAATACTGCCGGATTGTACGTCTGCAACGAAGTTATGTATTTAAGTTTATACCATTCGGCAAAATTCGGATTTCCTGCCAAGACAGGTTTTATTCATGTTCCTTATCTTCCAGAACAAGTAGTTGACAAATTTCTCACAAATGGTCAAAACTTACCTTGCTTGCCGTTAGATTTACAAGTAAAAGCTGTGAAAATAGCAATTCAACAAACTATGAAATTATAAATCTTAAAAAAGGAGGTCTAGAGATGGATTGGTTGCCTGTTTTAGGGGTTTTAATCGTTGTTTTAGGTTTAGCTTTAGGAAGTAAGTTCAACATCAATCCGCTTATATCTGTTCTTTTAGGTGGTTTTGTTTCTGGACTATTAGGTGGATTAAGCGTAGTGCAAATTCTTGAGGTAATCGGTTCATCATTTATCGCTAATAGAACTATGATTCTATTTTTAATTATGTTACCAGCTATCGGAATCACGGAAAGACATGGTCTTATGGAACAAATGGGACATTTGATATCTAAATTAAGAGCAGCTACTCCTGGAAGAATAGCTTATATCTACCAACTCATACGAGAGGTTTTTGTAGCAATAGGCATAAGAATAGGAGGACACGCTGCATTCGTAAGACCTTTAATTTATCCTATGGCAAGAGGATCTTTGGGAAATGCTAAAATTAGTGAGGATGATGAAGAGCAAATTAAAGCAATGACTGCCGCATCAGAAAATATAGGAAATTTCTTCGCACAAAACGTTTTCCCTGCTTCAGCTGGACTTCTGCTAATTCAAGGAGTTATGGGTGAAATGGGTTTTGAGCTGAGTTTAACTAGTTTAGCCAAAGCTGCCATTCCTATGGCTATAGTTGCCGCTATCTACGGATTTATTTACTTTATGATTCTAGATAGACGATTCAAAGGGGTGAGTAAATAATGAAAGAATTCTTCTCTTCCACAAGTACATTAGAAATTTTCTATATTATAATCGGATTAATGTTGCTGTATTACGCATACCTAACTTGGAAAGATGAAAAACATCAACAAAAAATCGGAACTATCATTTTTTGGATCATATTAGCTATTTTATTTATTTTTGGAAAATGGTTACCACCAGTCATTTCCGGTATTTTGGTTGTTATAATTGCAATTGATGCGGGTATTGGAAAAATAGGAAAAGGTACCTATTTCAACACATCAAAAGAATTTAAAGAAAAAAGAAGAAAAGAACTTGGAAACAAATTATTAATTCCTATTTTAATCATTTCAGGTGTGGCCATTTTGTTCGCTGTTGTTGGATGGAATCCTTTAATTGGTTTAGGATTTGGAAGCGTCATTGCATTAATATTAAATAGATTGTTTATTCCAAAGGAAACATTTGATCATATATTAGACTCTGGTCGATCAACCAGCGATGCTATTGGTTGGGCTTTGGTCCTTCCACCCTATTTAGGAGCATTGGGGGCGTTGTTCAATCAGGCTGGAGTTGGGGAAATAATCGCTCGTGGGATTGAAATTATATTCCCGGTTCAGAATCTGTTTTGGGCACTTTTTGCCTACGCATTCGGAATGGCTCTATTTACAATAATTATGGGGAATGCTTTTGCTGCCTTCGCGGTCATCACTGCCGGGATAGGTATCCCAATTGTAATCCAGATTCATGGTGCAGATCCTGCAACAATAGCTGTTTTGGCTATGTCCGCAGGTTACTGTGGAACTTTAATGACTCCCATGGCAGCTAATTTTAATATCGTTCCGGCTGCTCTTTTGGAAATGAAAGATAAGTATCGAGTTATAAAAATACAAATATCAATGGCTTTAGCATTGTGGGTAACTCATTTATTAGTGATGTATATCATGGCTTTCTAACTAAACATATCCATTAATTCCACAGACTCTAAATAAAAAACTTATAAAAAGGATGATTTTATTTTTGCTCTAAAATAAACTTAATATTTCTTTAGTTTAAATTCATTTAATTTTTATATAATCAGGTGTAACAAAATTTTTTACAAATGGAGGGGGAAATATGAAAAAGACTGTTTTGTTAATATCGTTGATTATTATTTTAGTAGGTTTAGTGTTTTCACAAGAAGTGAAAAACGGTCAGTATGGAGGACTTGGTGGTGGAGATATTGGTGCTCAGTGGCTTGATGTTAAAGAATTAAATACACAGTTAAAAGCCGCTGGACTTCCTGAATTAAGTGAAGTGGCTTTGGCTAACGGGGGTGGGGGTTATGGAGTAATGGGAAGATTTATAATAGGTGGAGAAGGATACGGTATAGCTACTAAAGAGAAATCTAGTGGGAATACGGTACACCTCGACATTGGTTATGGAACATTCAATATTGGTTATTTGATTTTTTCTAAACAAGCTTTTCGAATGTATGTTCTTGGAGGTATTGGTGGTGGTGAAATATCCTTGAAAATTTCCCAAGACCCTGATTCTACAGATTTTGAAGACACTTTGTCCACTTTCAACGAAAATACTCTTTATACCGAATTTCCTATCTTTAAAGTAGGAATAAATGCTGATTACATATTATCTTTTAGTGATGATGAGGCAGCTGGAGGTTTAGCTATTGGTTTAGCAGCAGGGTACACATATGCCCCAGTGGGATGGGTAAGTGATTGGAAATTATCCGATAGAACCATTGGAAGTGTACCAAATTTTGGACCCACAGGTCCATATATCACATTTAGAATAGGTGGTGGAGGACTCGCTTTTTAAAAAAAGGAAGGGGTTTAAAATGAGATATTTAAATTTTGGAATAGGCGATAAAATCCCAGAGTTTTCACTTAAAGATGCTGATGGTAATCAGATTAATAGCAGGGATTTTATTGGAAAATGGCTTGTGCTCTATTTCTATCCGCGAGATAACACTCCTGGTTGTACTAAAGAAGCCGTTGATTTTTCAAACTACTTAGAGGATTTTAGAAAATATAATTGCCAAATAGTTGGAGTAAGTCCCGATACTGAAGAAAAACATGCAAACTTTAAAGAAAAACACAATTTAAAAGTGATTTTGCTAAGTGACCCTGAACATTCCATTCTCGAAAAATTTGGTGTTTGGCAACTTAAGAAGAATTACGGTAAAGAAAATTGGGGAGTTGTCAGATCAACATTTCTGATAGATCCAAATGGAATAATTAAAAAAGTATGGGAAAATGTGAGAGTAAAAGATCATGTTTTAGAGGTATTGGAAAGTTTGAAAGAACTATCAAACAACAGGGAGTAAACTCCCTGTTGTTTGTAATAGTCTATTTTATTGAATTATTCTATATTCTACTGCCTACTACCTAGTTGACCATTGTACATGAACAAAGCGGTTTTGCTTTCACCGATCATTTGCAAAGTATCTACAATCTTCTTTGTATTAGCTTCCTCTTCAACTTGTTCGTTTACAAACCATTGGAGAAAATTTTGAGTTGCATGATCGTTTAACTCCTTAGCTAAATCAACCAACTTATCGATAGATTGTGTAACTGAAAGCTCATGTTCATATGCATCTTTGAAGGCTTCTAGGGGGTTCTCCCATTCTTTCTTTGGTTTATCAATACTATCTAATTCTACTACGCCGCCTTTATCGTAAATATAATCATACAACTTCTGGGCGTGAGTAAGCTCTTCCTTTGCCTGGACTTTCATCCAATTAGCAAATCCTTCCAAATTCATTGAATCAAAATATGCTGCCATTGAATAATAGAGGTACGCGGAAAAAATTTCTTTGTTTATTTGATCATTAAGGGCATTCAACATCTTATCTTCTAATTTCATATGTTTATTCCTCCTCGTAATTTTAAGTATGCTTATTAAGAACTTTGAAACTTTACAAATATTGCCTTTCCCACACTGTTCTTTAAAATAAAAATTATATATTTGAAATTTAGCAACACTAAAATTTCTCAATCTACGTAAATTATAACTTATAATTTTTTCATTTATTAAAACATTGCATTAAATAAACTATGATATAATTTTTTGAAAGTTTTAAAATATAAAAAGATTTATTTTTGAAAAAAGGCAGACTACTTGGTCTGCTTTTTATAATTGACAAATTAATTGCATTTAAAAAACAAGTGCTATTTTTATGATATAATTTAATTGAGATAAAAATAAGAGGGGGTGTGTAAAATGAAGAAGAAATTGTTTGTTTTCATTGTCACATCTTTATTTATTAACTTGTTTGCTGTTCAAATAAATATCGCCGTTGAATCAATAGAAGATCAAATTGAGTTACTAAATTCCCAAATAGAGAATTTTGAAAAACAAAATCCAGATATTGATGTTGAAGTTTATTTGATTCCTAGTTACCCAGGTTCAACTTACAAATTTTACGGGACATTTGTAGTTACCAATGCGAAAGAACCTACGATCTTATCTCTTGATATGGAGTGGATAAATGAATTTTCACCTTTCCTTGTAAGCTTAAATCAAGAGACTGAATATTTTGATGTAAACAATCTTATTCCACAAACCGTAGAAATGGTGACAATTAATGGCGATATAAAAGCGATTCCTTATTATGTTGAAACAGGTGTTTTGTATTATCGAAAGGATTTATTGGAAAAATATGGATATGAAGTACCGAAAACTTGGGATGAATTGATTACAATTGCAAAGGATATTTCTCAAAAAGAGGGAATAGAAGGATTTGTTTGGCCCGGTGCTAGATACGAAGAGTTAACAACTTTTTTCCTTGAAATTTTTTATTCTCATGGAGGTAAGATATTCGAAGGAGATAACTTTGTTCTAGAACAAGCAGAAAATAAAGACAAAGCTTTAGAAAGCCTAAAACTCTTAAATAACATTATATCAGAAGAAATTAGTCCAAAAGGCGTAACAACGTATAGAGAAGAAGAATGCAGAAATATATTTCAAAATGGCGATGCAGTTTTTATGAGAAATTTGAGTTATGCTTGGCATTTATTAAATAGCGAAGGTTCGAATATTAATGGAAAGGTAGGGATCGCCCCTATCCCGAAAACTGATCTTATAAGTCAACAACTATTTGTGCTTGAAGGGAAAGCTTTGGCAATTAACCCAAACGCTTCTGATGAAGAAAGAGAGGCCGCAAAAAAATTTATAAAATATTTGACTTCCAAAGAAAGTCAAATACAAAGATTAATACAATTAAACTTTTTACCAACTAATTTAGAAGTATTTAACGATCCAACTATCTCTGAAGTTGATCCTAATTTATTGAATTTCAGATCATCTTTAGAAAATTTAGTTTTAAAACCAAAAGCGCCTATATATACAGAAATTTCTTTTCCTATACAAAATAATGTGTATGATGTCTTAACAGGAAGAATTTCGGTTGAAAGGGCTTTAAACAACATGATAGCAGAAATAGAGTTTTTATTACGTTAAAGGATTCAATTAAAAAAATTAATAGCGGAGGTGCAATATTAGTGAATAGTCTAGATCGACAACAAGTTATAAAAGACTTAGTAGTTAAGACCGATTCAAAGATAGTATTACTTGTCATGGATGGATTGGGAGATCTGCCAAAAGATGGTAAAACTCCTCTTCAAGCTGCATACAAACCCAACATGGATGCTTTAGCCAAAGAAAGTGATTTAGGGCAAAGTGTACCTGTTCTACAAGGAGTCACTCCTGGTAGCGGTCCAGGGCATCTTTCTCTTTTTGGCTATGATTCCTTAAAGTATGACATAGGAAGAGGCATATTAGAAGCTCTTGGATTAGGAATAAAAGTGAATAAAAAGGACGTTGTTGCAAGAGCTAATTTGACAACAATAAAAGATGGAATAATAGTCGATAGAAGAGCTGGAAGACCAGCTAGTGAAGAATCAAAGAAAATTGTAGAAATTCTCTCCGAAAATATTAAAAAAATTGAAGATGTTGATATTACTTTCTATCCAGGGAAAGAACATAGATTTGTAGTTAAATTTACAGGAGAGGGCTTATTTGATGAAGTAACGGATGCTGATCCACAAAGAGAAGGGCTGCCAATGGAATGGGCTAAGGCAACCAATCCTGATTCAGAAAAAATGGCTAATATAGCGAACAAATTGATAAAAGAGATAGGGGAAGTGTTGAAAGATCAACCAAAAATGAATTTCGCACTATTACGAGGATTTTCCAAGCATCCTCTATTGCCATCTTTTGAAGAGAATTATAAACTAAAGGCCGCTGCTATTGCCACATACCCTATGTATAAAGGACTTGCAAAATTAGTAGGGATGGAAGTGTTAGAAGCAGGACAAACAACAGAAGATGAGGTCGAAACATTGAAAAAAGTATGGAATGAATATGATTTCTTCTACTTTCATGTGAAAAAAACTGATTCCTACGGTGAAGATGGGAATTTTGAGGAAAAAGTGAAAGTAATTGAAAATACCGATAAAGCTGTGAAAGAAATTTTAAACCTCAATCCAGATGTTTTAATCATCACCGGAGACCATTCTACTCCTGCTTTACTCAAAGCACACAGTTGGCATCCTGTCCCTGTTTTGATTTATTCGAAATATGTAAGAAAAGGATTGTCTGTATCTTTTGATGAATATGAATGCGCAAAGGGAACCCTTGGAACGATATCAGCCTTGGATATTATGCCGTTAGCTTTAGCAAATGCTTTAAAACTAGAAAAGTACGGAGCTTAATCAAAGCGGGCCCTATGGCCCGCTTTTTAATAAAGCTGATTATTTTGAAAATCCTTCTTTTATCTCAATGTTTATATTTTTTGATATAATCTATGAAACTATTGAAAAAATTTAATGAAAGGAGAACTGGAATAACGATAAGAGCTAAAGAACTTTCTTTAATAGCCATATTTGTTTCTCTAATGTGTATAGGCTCACAGATTATTATTCCACTGGGTCCTATACCTTTTACTCTTCAACTACTTTTTGTGTTTTTGACGGGATACTTTTTCTCTCCAAGAAAGGCTTTTGCTATTCAAATTATCTACTTATTATTGGGTGTAATAGGTTTACCGGTATTTGCAGGCTTCTCAGGAGGGATTGTTCACATTTTAGGACCTTCTGGTGGTTTTTTAGTTTCTTTCCCCTTAGCTGCTATTTGTATTAGTTTTCTTAAATTCAAAAAAGGTTTTTCAGATTATTCCTCTGGTTTATTAGGATTATGTGTAATTTACTCTATAGGTTGGATTTGGTTAGGAATATATACGGAAAGCCTTCTTCTATCTTTTAAGGTAGGTGTATTACCTTTTATATTATTTGATCTCATCAAAATGGTTATTTCAATTTATCTGAAAAAATTGATAGAGTCAAGATTAAAACTGATTTCATCTTTTTGATACTTTCAAAAACTATTCGTTCTTTATCAAGGTCGGCTTTTTTCTTATCCATTTCAACGCTATTCTTTCAAAAAATCTCATAATTCGAGTCCATAATCCTTCTTTTTTAGACAGAGGGTTAACTTTTATTGTGTAAAATCCTAAGGCATTTCCCAAAGCAACATCCGTGAAAAGTTGATCCCCAATCACTACGCCCTCCCCAGGTTTGTAACCATGAAACTTTATTTTTTTTCTGATTTTAAACCTTAATGGCTTCATTGCAGAAGTTAATAAATCTACCCCTAACTCACTTAATTGTATATCTAAATTCTTAAAACTCTTTTTTGAACTATTACTTGCTATTAATATATAGAATCCGAGATCTTTTAATTTTAAAAAGAGGTCAATGACTTCTGGTTGTAAATAATCACTATGCCATTCGTTGAGGGTATTATCAAAGTCAAAAACTAAAATTTTATACCCCTTCTCTTTTAGGTGCTGGTAATCAATATCAAATACACTTTTTTCAAATTCATTTGGACCTACTAAATCAATAGCTCTAAAAAACCAACCTATCGTATAAAAAAACACGTTGTAAGCAAATTTCGTAAATCCAGCCATAAATTGTTTAAACTTATTTTCGAGGCCGTAAGTGTATGGATTTATCAAAATCGTATACAACCCCAGACGATTTCCTGCGCTAATATCTGTGATAAAAAGATCACCTATAATAACCGTTTCTGATTCTTTGGAATCAAGCTCTTCTAAAACAGATTTTAATTTTTTAGGATTAGGTTTTTTCATACTTGTATGTACTTTTACCCTTCCGTTAGTCAGTTTTTCAATTCTTTTTACCTTTTCCCTTTTGGCATTGGTAACTATTGCAACTTTAAAACCATCGTTTATTAATTTGTTTAAAAGATTCACGGTTTTGTCGGGAATGTTGTCGTCTCTCCAAACAGTAATTGTAAAATCATAATCCATAAGAATAGTATTGAAACCAAGCTTTTTTAATTTTTCATAGTCAACAGAGTATATATCAGGACTATATTCTCTAGGTATTGGAATGTATTTAAATAATCCCGTTATGCGGTTCAATACTTATAACCTCCACTTTTATGTCAGAATTTTTTAAAGAGTTGAGTAAAGTTAATGCTTCATCAACTAAACCTGCTGGCACTATTATTTTAAAATATCCATTCTCTTGTCTTTTTCTAACGTTCATTATGTGAGCTTCAGCTTCGACCAGATAAATTAAAAGGTGAATGTCTTCTTTTGCAATGTCTATGTAGATATCGTATTCAGGATGCAATTTTTCTTTCTCCATTAACTTATTTTTCCTCCTAGTAACTAGTTTTAGCGCCCCTTTGGGTGTCTTTAGCTATCTTCATACTACAAAATTTCAGAAGATACAGTCGCTAATTCTGATCTTTCACCTTTTTTCATTGTAATATTGGCAGATAAAGGATTTTCTTTAAATTTTGAAGCGGTGTAGACTAAACCGTTAGATGAACTGTCCAAATAGGGGTTATCTATTTGATATGGGTCTCCAGTTAATACAATTTTTGTGCCTTCTCCAACTCGAGTTAAGATAGTTTTTACTTCAGCTGGGGTTAAATTTTGAGCTTCGTCAACTATCATATATTGGTTTGGGATTGTTCTTCCTCTTATATATGAAAGTACCTCTATCTCTAATAAATCTTTCTTAGTTAAATATTCTTCTGGTTTTTTACCGCTACCCTTGAATAACAAATCTAAATTATCATATATAGGTTGTAACCAGGGGCGCATTTTTTCTTCTATATCTCCGGGTATATATCCGATATCCTTCCCCATCGGTATAACAGGCTTTGAAACCAAGAGCTTATTGTACAACTTTTCAACTTGCACACAGTATAACCCTGCTGCCAATGCTAGTAACGTCTTACCAGTTCCAGCCTTACCAACTAGCGTCACAAAAGGTATGTCAGGGTTTAAAAGTGCATCCAAGGAAAAAACTTGTTCTACATTTCTAGGTTTTATTCCAAAAATTTCGCTTTCAAAATCTATCAAAATTGATTGAAACTTCTTTGACTTAGAATCATATCTTAAAAATAAGTCTCCATAGTTAAGATATGTATTTGGAAAAGGTTCTTCTTTGAACCCTAATTCTGAAAAATCGTATTCATTCTTCTTTTCAACCTCTTTCTCCGGGTTTTCTATTGTATGATAACCATCAGGCAGAAGTTTTATATCTATTTTATCCGTCAAATAATCTTGACTTTCTAATCCTAATGCATCAGCTTTGATCCTCAGATTTAAATCTTTACTTACAATTATTGTTGGTAAGTTGTCTGTTTTTTTCAAAAACATGGCGTAATATAATATGAAATCATCTTTTGATTCCCCAAGGTAAGTAGGAATTTTATGTTTTTCATCATTTTTTTCGAGGGCTAAGATTTTCAATGTACCTCCGCTAGGCAATTTTATCCCTTTATGTAATGGTGTTCCATTTCTAAAACTATCTAAAATTCTGTTAACCTCTCTGGCGGATTTAGCAACTTTATCGCTTCTTGTTTTTAACTTATCTATTTCTTCTATTACTGGAAATGGAATCAAAACATTGTTATCTTGAAAATTGAGAATACTGTTAGGATCATGAATCAAAACATTTGTATCGATAATGAAATTCTTAACCAAAATCAATCACCCCATTTTTTAATAAAATTGGTTATTGCTTCGAAAGAAAAAAGTTTTATATATTTTTGGAAAAGTTTGGCTGTAGATAAAGCATCATCCCAAGCTCTATGAAATTGTTTTATCCCTAAATTGAACTTTTTCGAAAGGAATTCAAGATTGTATGGACCTTTATCAAAATAGTATTTTGAAATCTCGAGAGTGTCAATATAGTAATTGTCAATTGAAAACATTCCACTTTCTTTTGCAGCAATATCTAAAAACCTTAGATCCATTTTTACGTTATGTGATACAATTATAGAATCATCAACATACTCTTTAAATCTTGGAAAAACTTCCGATAAAGATGGAGCGTTAGAAATATCTTGATTATTTAATTTATGAAATTTCGAGACCTCTCCCGGTATGAATATATTTGGATTTACCAAGGTATGAAATGCATATTTGAAATTAATTTTTTTATCGTATATAGGGATGGCAGCAATTTCTATAATTCTATCTCCAAACTCAGGGTTCAAACCAGTTGTTTCAAAATCTAAGGCTAAAAAAACTTTATCTTTAACTTTCATCCTGATCTTACCTCCACGAATAAATTATATCATATGATTTAAAAATTTTTGGTCTTGATTTAAATAGTCAATTTAAGGTATAATTATTACTAGTGAAGAGCGTCTGTAGCTCAACTGGATAGAGCGTCGGACTTCGGATCCGAAGGTTGTGGGTTCAAATCCCACCAGATGCGCCATTCGCTCTATATAAGTCGAAATTATAAACAAAACATTACAGGGAGGTATCATTCATGGCAGAAACGGAAGTACTAAAAGTAGCTGCTAACTCAAATCCAGTTGCTGTTGCCGGTGCTTTGGCTGCTATAATTAGAGATAAAGGAATCGCTGAGTTACAGGCTATAGGAGCCGGCGCAGTTAATCAAGCTGTTAAAGCTATAGCAATAGCCAGGGGGTACGTAGCTCCTAGCGGAATCGATTTGGTTTGTGTTCCAGCATTTTCGGATGTTGAAATTGAAGGGGAAGAGAGAACGGCAATTAAATTTTTGGTTAAAGCAAGAGACTAAAAGAGGCTATGCCTCTTTTAGTTTTTTTAGTTTTAAAATTAAAAATATTTGTATTTTTAGTTTTTTTTCATCTAGCTGTGTTATAATAACTTTAGTTTGACTTCAACAAATTATTATATAAAGGGGGAAAGTACAAATGGACGTTTTGAAGGAATTGGAAAATATGTTAGAAACGTTAGCCGACAAATACAACGAATTAAAAAAAGAAAAAAACGATCTTCAAACTCAGTACGATGAATTGTTCGGTGAGTATGAAAAAATAAACAATGAAAAAGAAGAGATGGGACGTGAACTAGAAGAATTAAGAAGAAAGAATGACGAAATAGAAAACCATCTAAACCAGTTAAAAAGTTCCCTTATATCAAGATTAGGAGATGAGTTTAGAACTGGAGAATTTGATAATCCGGCATCTTCAAATACCCCATTCCAAGATGAGCCGGATCAAAATCAGTATTAATTGATTCATAAAAAACATTTAAGGATGAAAAATCATGAAGAATTATCGCTCAATTGAAGTAAAAATCTTAGGAAAAGATTATAAATATAAAGTAGACGAACCTGAGGATGTTATAAACGAAATTTTAGAAAACATAAAATCCGAAGTTGAATCCTATGCAAAAAAAATCGGTGGAGAAGAAGTGGATTATATCTTTCTCCTATTGCTTCTAAACGAAAGATTAAACAGTATAAGAACAAAACAAGAAATTAAACATATGGTTGATAAATTCAGCGATATGTTGAATACCGCACTTAAAAGCAACGAAGAAGACAGTAAGGAACAAAGTAAAAGCATACAATGGGGGTAAGATATTTTCCAGTTATGAAAATAGGTCTTTTTGATTCAGGAATCGGTGGTTTAACGGTTTTAAAAAAAGTGATAGAAAATTTTGGTAATCATGAGTATTTTTATCTAGCTGATAATTTAAATGTACCTTATGGTTCAAAGCCTATTCCTTTTTTAAGAGAAAAATTAAAAAACATACTGTCTTTTTTTCACACGATGAAAGTAGAGCTTTTGATTTCTGCATGTAATACAACAGATTCCATTGTAAAAAAAACGAATTTTGACACGAAAAATTATAGCTTTACATATGTGAGTATAATAGAAAACGCCATAAAAACAGTAGAAAGAAACGATTCTGTTCTTTTATTAGCAACCGAAAACACTATTAATTTGGGTGCTTATAAGGAAGCTCTTATAAAGAAAAAAATAACCAATCTCGAAGAAAAAGCATGCCCTTTGTTCGTTCCACTCATAGAAGAAGGTTATTGGGATGGACAAATGGCAGAATCTGTTTTGAGATTTTATTTACAAGATTCCAAATCTAAGTACCACAAGGTAATATTAGGTTGCACTCATTATCCAATTTTGGAAAACCAGATTAGAAAATACACGAATTCTTCCATCGTTGACCCTGCAGAGGGAATAGTTGATTTTTTGAAAAATGAGATCAAATTAGAGAAAATAGATGGAAAAATTAGAGTGAATTATTTAGTTACAGGAAATACTGAGAAATTCAAATTGCTTTCCAAAATATTTATGAAAGACGTAAAGTATCATCCTATTTTTAAAAAAATTGAATTAGAAAGTACTTAAGGGCGATTGATAATTTTGCAAACAAAACCAACCGTTTTCATAATAACCGGTTTATCTGGTGCGGGTAAAACCTTATTATTACAATCTCTTGAAGACGAAGGGTATTATACAGTTGACAACATACCACCCCATTTAATAGAGCATTTTTTAAACATTTTATGTACAAGTAATGTTAAGAAACTCGCTATTGTCAGTGATATCAGATGGAAAAATCCCGATAAATTGAACGAACTATTTAAAAATGTTGAAAGTTTAGCCAAATGTAATATGGAAATTCATAAAGTCTTTTTAAAAGCTGATAAAAGCGAGTTAATCAATAGATACAAAAAAACCAGAAGGACCCATCCGTTAGGTCTTTCCTTAGAAAACGCCATAGATGAAGAAATGAAAGTTATGTCAGAAATAGAAAGTTCTTGTGACATAGTTATCGATACTTCCTCAACAGAACCGACTGAATTTAAAAAAAGATTCTTTCAGATGATAAAAGAAGATATGAAAAAATTAAAGTTAAATTTTATCAGTTTTGGATTTAAAAACGGTATTCCACAAATCTCTGATTATGTTTTTGACGTGAGATATCTCCCAAACCCCTTTTATTTTCCAGAGATGTATGAACTTACTGGTTTAGATATGAAAGTAATTGAATTCCTTGAAAAATTTAAAGAAACTCATGAAACTGTTGAGAAGATTGCTAATTTAGCCAAGTTCATCCAAGATAAATATTCTGAAAGTGGTCGTATAGAAGCATATTTTTGCATAGGTTGCACAGGAGGTCAACATAGATCGGTTTACGTTGCTCAAAAGGTTTATGAAATTTTAAAAAATGAAGGTAGAGAAGTAAGCATAGATCATAGAGACATAGAAAGATAACACGGAAATATTCTTTAGGTGGTTGATGCTGTGAAAAATATAGTAACAATTGGTGGCGGAACAGGGACAAGTCAAATATTAAGGGGATTGAAATGGAATCAAGATATAGATATTGTTTCCATCGTCACTGTTACAGATGATGGAGGAAGCTCCGGAATATTGCGTGAAGATTTTAATATATTGCCCCCAGGAGATATCAGGAACAATATACTAGCCTTGGCTGAACAAGAAACCCTTCTGACTAAATTACTTAAATATCGATTTAATGAAGGATTCTTAAAAAATCATAATCTCGGTAACATAATTTTGCTAGCATTAACTCGAATTAACGGTAATAATTTCCCCTTAGCTATAAAAACATTGTCGGAAGCTCTGAAAATAAGAGGAAGGGTCTTTCCTGCTTCTTTGGACTCTCTAAAACTTGTAGCAGAACTTGACGATGGTGAGATCATTTTTGGGGAAACTTCAATTGTGTTGAAAAACAAAAATATAAAAAGAATCTGGTTGGACGGCAATGCCGAAGCATTTGATGAAAGCGTTATGGCTATTCAAAAAGCTGATATAATAATTTTTGGACCTGGCAGTTTATATACCAGTATTATCCCTAATATATTGGTAGACGGAATAAGAAATGCAATCAATTTATGCAAAGCTAAGAAAGTATATATTGCGAATATTATGACACAACCAGGAGAAACGACCAATTATTCTTTAAAAGATCATGTTCAAGAATTAGAAAATTATTTAGGTGAAGAATTAGATTACATTATAGCCAACGAATCAAATTTACCATATGAAATAATTCTGAGATACCAACGAATGGGATCTATCCCAGTAAAATTAGATATGGAAGAAGATAGAAGAGTAATGATATCTGATTTGGTTTATATTTTAAACGATGAGGAACCAAAAATTAGACATGATCCAAAAAAAACATCAGAGTTGATTTTAAAATGCGTTCAATGAATTCCTTTTCAGAAGCGCTAAAAGTGAGCCTTGTGAATAGTGATTATATTTTCCCAGAAGCTGAGTTCTATGGTTTTTTCATAGGAAAAGGCGAAATTATTGAAAAAGAATCTGAAAAATTAATAAAAATATCCATAACATCTTTGAATAGTTTTAAAAGATTGTATAAACTTTGCAAATATTCGTTCACTGATAAATTCGAAGTACAATTTAACAACGAAAAAAGGTTAAATCTTGGTGGAACAGGTTCTATATTCTTAAACTATCAAACAATAGATAAAATATTAAAGAAAAGCAATCTTTATTTAAATGAAAATAAATTTTCCCCACCTTTAAAAAAAGATCCATTGATTTTTGGATCTTTTCTTAAAGGTTTATTGTTATCTTGTGGGTCTATATCAGTAAAAGAATCTTATCATTTAGAATTCAATTTGAAAACAAACAATATATTTAAAGAGGATTTAGTTAGAACATTTAAAAGTCTTTTGGGTGTAAATGCCAGATTTTTTAATAGAAGAAAAGGCTCGAAAGTATACATAAATTAAGGCGTTGCAATTTTGAATATTCTTAAGTTTCTAAA
>NZ_JALY01000311.1:0-1104 GCF_002924615.1 Petrotoga halophila DSM 16923
TTACAAGAATTAACTCAAGAAAAAACAAAAAAATTGCCTGAATACGTCTTATTAAGTGCTTCTGGGCCATCACATATGAAAAGATACAAGGTGGCCGTCAAATTAGATGATGAGATACTTGGAATAGGTGAAGGTTTTTCAAAAAAATTTGCCGAGCAATTAGCAGCAAAAATCGCTTGTGAGAAGTTTTTGAACTCTACTGGTGGAAATGATGACATTGATTAAAGAAATTGAATTCGTTATTTTAAAGAACACCTCTTCAGTATCATTAACAGGGAATTATTGCTATCTGAACTGCAAACATTGTGGTCGCCATTATCTAAATAATATGGCCAGGGTAAAAGATATGAAAAATTTAGTAAATAAAGGGTTCACTTCTTTTTTAATTAGTGGTGGATTATTAACCGATGGAAAGGTTCCAATTACTATTTTTGCAGATACACTATATACTCTAAAAACCAAATATAATTTGAAATACAACGTACATACTGGCTATGTGGATGAAAAAGATATCCATGTTTTAAAAAAGATCGCGGATACTGTATCTTTTGACCTAGTTGGAGAACAGCAAACTGTAAGAGAGGTTTATGGAAAATTTGATTATGATAAGATGTGGACTTCTTTCGAATTACTTGTAAAGAATGATTTTGTCGTTAAACCACATATTACCATAGGCTTGAATAAAGGAGAATTCTCTCATGAACAAAAAGCAATTGAAAAACTAAAAAAATTTGGAGATCGAATAGATGAAATTATATTTCTAGTTTTTATACCCACCGTTGGAACTGAATTCCATTCTTATCAACCTCCAAAAGTGACGGAAGTTGTTTCTTTTCTTTCAAAGGTAAGAAAAGATTTTCAACATAAAAAGTTAACGCTAGGTTGTATGCATCCAAAGGGGAAATATAGAGAAGATCTTCAAACCAATCTTTTAGGTATTGTAAATAAAATTGTTCAACCTATTGGCAAAGTTATCGAAAAAGCCGAAAGAGAAAATTACCGGATTAGTTATAGTTACGAATGTTGTGCTTTCCCTTCTGATTGCCGCCTTGTGCAATAGGCTTTTTGCTGATCTGTGCAAAATGATGTTTTTTGCAGCCTTGT
>NZ_JALY01000026.1:0-7908 GCF_002924615.1 Petrotoga halophila DSM 16923
ACACCACACATGAGTCATTCTGTCTTTTCTTAAATACTTAAAATATCTCTCTATAGGCATTTTATCCCACCTTTCAACTTTGGTATTTGATTTTGATCATTCGATAATTTTTGTTTGTATGTTGCACGTATTAAAAAACAATTGTGTTAAACTATCCGGATAGCCTTCTCTATAATAAACCTTCTTGATGCCGGCATTTATTATCAACCTGGCACATACGGAACAAGGTTGATGCGTGATATAAATTGATGCGTTATCAGTACTAATCCCAAATTTAGCGGCTTGCATCAAGGCATTTTGTTCTGCATGAAGACCGTAACAAATTTCTTGGTTTTCCCCACTTTTTATACCTAAGTCGTCTCTTATACAACCTATATCATCGCAGTGAGGAAAACCAGATGGTGGTTGATTGTAACCAGTCGCTAAAATCCTTTTTTCTTTTACTATTACGGCTCCAACCTTTCTATGCAAACAGGTAGACCTTTTACTTACCAAATCCGCCACTTCCATAAAATATTTGTCCCAGTCTTTCCTTTCTTTGAATAAATTGGGATCATTAAAATTTTTATTTTTCAAATAACTTTCAACTTCGTCCTTCTTACCCAAGAAAAAGCCTCCCTTAAATTGAAGATATCTCTAATAACTTCTCAAAAACATACCTTGAAAAATTTAAGCCTTTTGTAGTTAATTTAATAGAATCATCAATAGATATATACCCGTCCAAATTATTTTTTGTCTGATTTAAGACACTATCAACCAAACTTTTAGAAAACCTTTTTACCAAAGAGTCATAAGTTATTCCCCTTGTTAGTCTCAAAGACATAAAAAGGGTCTCTAACAATTCAGTAAACTCATCATTCACATTTTTTGTATCGTATGGAAGTTCATCATCATTTAATTTTGTAATATACGCTTTAACATCTGAGGTATTCACATATCTCTCGTTGTTGATATGCCCTCCTGCAGAAACCCCAAATCCTACATAATCTAAGTTATACCAATAAAATTGATTGTGAATACATTCTTTGTTAGGTAGGGACCAACTTGAAATTTCATATCTGTTATATTCTAATTTTTCCAATTGATCATAGATATAATCAAGAAGTTCATCTACTAAGTCATCTTCCGGAAGTTTCATTTCCTTGATTTCAAGAAAATGTTTTAAAGGAGTATTGTGTGAAGAATCCAATAAATAATAAGAAATATGAGAGGGTTTCATCTTTTCTATAAACTCTAAATTACTATTAACCGTCTCAAAATTTTCATAAGGTAATCCAAGAATAAAATCCACATTTATATTATCATAAAAAGATGCCAAAAGTTCATAAGATTTTAACCCTTTATTAAAATCATGGGCTCTGCCCACGGTTTTTAATATCTTATCAGAAGTACTTTGGAACCCTATAGATATTCTGTTAATCCCAATTTCCTTGTAAAGTTGCACTTTTTTCTCATCAACACTTTCGGGATTTACCTCTATCGTGAATTCCTCTAAATTAGATAGATCCATATGTCCTTGTAATGTACGAAAGGTTTGTAAAATAAATTCTTCCTCAACAAAGGATGGGGTTCCACCTCCAAAATAAACCGTTCTAACCTTCCTATCTTTTAATTTTTCACCTTTCAAAGCGATTTCTTTGTATAATGCGTTAAAATATTCTTCTTTTAAGGAAAAATCAGTTGTAGACACATAATCACAATAAAGGCATCTCTTCACACAAAAAGGTATGTGTAAATATACTGCAATATAATTAGAATTCAAAAAACAAACTTCCTCCTTTTTCGTTGAACGAAAAAAGTAGAGGCAACTTAAGATTTTCATTATAAAGATAAAATTCGTAAAAAAAGTCTTGACCAAAAGCTATTCTTGTACCAAGATGCAACTGTTGACCGAATACATTCATAGGAATTGAGAATCCAATATTTGGATACCATTTTTGTTGTATCAGTGATGCTCCTATGTCTATCGTATCGACATAGTAACTATCTAGGTTAACAAGAGGAATATTTAAATACAAACCATTTGAATAACCTAAACTAATAGGTATTTCTACAGGCCTAAATATTTGAGCTTTTACTTTAAATAGATTCATATTTTTATTGTTAAAAAGAAATAGATTTCCTATAGCATATGAAGGGGCATTGAACTTAGCTTGAATGAAGTTATATATATCGTGGTCGACATTTTTAACCTCAACTCTTTGAAAATTTTTTACTGTCAAAACTCCTAAAAAATTATTTTCAAGTTTGTACTCATATCCCACACCAAATTCACTGTTGTATACTGGTACATTCACAAACATTTTAAAAAAAGATTCTCCACTTTTCAATTTTATCGTCCTGTTAAAGATTTTATTTTCTATATATAAAGAGTTGTAATCGGAATAACCGATCTCTAATCCAAAATCTTCAAAAGATGACGTGGACAGTGAAAAGGTTGCTCCTTTATTCTCTATCTCTGGTTCAAAAGGAGTGTAACCTACATAAGATAAGATTACTGTCGAAATAAACATAAAAAACCAGATAAAATACAATTTTCTCAAGGTTCATCACCTCGTGGTGATTATCAATTATCTTCAAGTAATTCTTTGAGTATTTCGTTTGTTTTTTGGGGGTTAGCTTTACCTTTCGTCTCTTTCATAACTTGGCCGACAAAAAATCCCAACAGCTTCTTTTTCCCATTTTTATATTTTTCAACACTATCGGTATTTTCTTTTAAGACATTTTCAATTATTTTTCTTAGTTCATCTTCGTTTTCTATTTGCTTTAAACCTTTCTTTTCAACAATCTGTTTAGGGCTATCACCCGTTCTATACATCTCGGGAAATATATCTTTGGCGATCTTTGTTGAAATTGTATTCGTATCTAAAAGCATTTTTAATTCTGCAAAATGTTCGGGTTTAATTTTTACAGTTTCAATACTATCCTCATTTTCTTTCATCTCTCTTAATAACTCAGTTAAGATAAAATTACTAACAAATTTGGCATCCTTAGCCAATTCTACACATCTTTCATAATAATCAGCTAACTCTTTGTCTGAAGAGAGAATTTGTGCATCATATTCAGGTATATTGTACTGTGAAACAAACCTTTTAGCTTTCTCTTCTGGCATTTCCGGAATGAGTTTTCTAACGGTTTCAATAAGTTCATCGTTCAGAATCAGTATAGGGAGATCTGGTTCGGGAAAATACCTGTAGTCCATTTCCTCTTCTTTTGTTCTCATTGAAAATGTCTCTTTTTTGTTGGCATCCCAACCTCTCGTTTCTTGTATTAACTCTCCACCTTTTTCTAAATTATTGATAATTCTATCTCTTTCATATTCTAACGCTTTTTCTACAAATTTGAATGAGTTTATATTCTTAATCTCTACCCTTTTACTTATTTCTTTGTTTTCTTGGTTGAGAATAGAAATATTTGCATCACATCTCAAGGCTCCTTTTTCCATATCACCCGTTGAAACATCAGCGTACCTAAGCAAATTTCTCAATTTCTCCATAAAAATCCTTGCCTGTTTAGGAGTCTCAATATCCGGTTCTGTTACAATCTCTAAAAGAGGTATACCTGCTCTATTAAAATCTATTAAACTTTCTTGAGCAGAGGAAATTTGATCACCTTCATGAAGCATCTTAGCGGTGTCTTCTTCCAAATGCATCCTTCTTATTCTTATCTTTTTGCCTTCAACGTCGATGTATCCACCACTTACTATGGGATGAAAATATTGTGTAATTTGATAACCTTTTGGCAAATCAGGGTAAAAATAATTCTTTCTATCAAACCTAGAAAACTTATTTATCTGCCCATTTAGTATTAATCCAGTTTTTATCGCAAGTTTAAGCGCTTCTTCGTTTAATACCGGCAATGTTCCAGGTTGCCCCGTACACACTGGGCAAATATTAATATTCGGCTCAGCTTCAAAATGTTCTGTACTGCATGAACAAAAGGCTTTAGATTTTGTTAGTAATTGGGCGTGTATTTCCAATCCTATAATGGTTTTATACATAATTTTTCAACTCCCTAGGGGTCTCTTTAAAGAAATTGTCTGCTATAGTTAATAGTTCCTCATCTTTCATGTAGCGACCAATGAATTGTATACCAAAAGGTAACCCTTGGACATCACCAAAGGGAATACTTATGGCAGGTGACCCAGTTAAATTCGCAGGAATTGTAAAAATATCCATTAAATAATAGTCTAAAGGTTTTAACTTTTCCCCTATCTTTGGTGGAAGAACAGGAGATGTGGGGGTCATTATCAAATGATAATCATTCAAAATTTCCTTCATTTTGTTACTCAACAATTTTCTTACTTTTGAGGCCTTTGAGTAATATTGATCATAATAAAGAGAAGAAAGGTTAAAAGTCCCCATCATTATTCTCCTTTTTACCTCTATTCCTAAGCCACCCTCTCTGGTAGCTTTATACATTTTATTTAAACCTAAGGCATGGTTCCTCAATCCGTATTTGACTCCATCGTATCTTGAAAGATTGGATGAGGCTTCAGCAGGAGCTATTATATAATAAATAGCTACTGAATATTCCAGTTCTGGTATATCTTTTATATCAACTTTTGCTCCTTTGCTTCTCAAAAAGTTAATAACCCTTTCAAATTGTTTTATTACATTATCATCTGCATTTTCATGGTAAACAACCTTTGGAATGCAAATTTTAGTTTGGGATAAATCAATATCTACATTTTTTACGAGATCTTTATCGTGCTCCAATGTGGTTGAATCCTTGGGATCTTTTCCTTTCATAATTTCTGTAACCGTTCTGACGTCCTTAACATTATTTGCAAAAACACCTATTTGATCCAGCGAAGATGAAAAAGCGGTTAAACCGTATCGTGATATCATACCGTATGACGGCTTAAATCCTACAACACCGCAAAAGGCGGCAGGTTGTCTTACCGATCCTCCTGTATCAGATCCCAAAGAAAATGGAACGTATCCTGCTGCTACCGCTGCAGCTGAACCTCCACTACTACCCCCTGGAACTCGTTTCAAATCCTTAGGATTTTTTACAGGCCCAAAGGCTGAATGTTCATTGGTATTACCCATGGCAAACTCGTCCATATTAGTTTTTCCTACTACTGTAAAACCTGCTTTTAAAAGTTTTTCAACGGCAGTTGCGGTGTAAGGGGAACTATAATTTTCAAGGATTTTAGAACCGTTTGTTGTTTTTGTACCTTCAACTAAAATGTTATCCTTGACCAAGAAAGGTATGCCAAAGTAATTGCCATCTTTGTTGCCTTCTACCTTTTCTATTCTTAAAACCGAATTTATTTCTTTATCTCTTTCATAAATCCTTTTGATACTTTCTTCTATAACATTTTTACCAACCAAATCGTCTAGGGTCAAATATATCACCTCAAAAAAGAGTTTTAATTAAAATATGTAATATCTAAAATCGAATATCAAAAGTAAAATAAAACTTGCAATAATTAATCCGTAAGACAAGTAAGAAAGCGTTCTCCATGTTTGGTAACTCCTCTTCGTGTACCTTATAGGTGTTAACCAGCCAAAGGTAAAACCTATCCCTAATCCTCCTAAATGGGCAAAATTGTTTATATTAGCACCCGGTAAGAATCCCCAGATCACGTTTATTAAGATAATTGGGAGTAGAGCGGTACCTGTTACAGGTCTTAATATAGTAGGGGTATCGTGTCTAAATCCCGCTCCAAAAAGTAGGCCTATCAATCCGAATATTGCACCTGATGCTCCTACAGAGATTGCACTGGGTAAAAATAAGTGGGTTAAAAGATTACCAAAAATACCTGATAACATGTATATAGAAATGAATCTTTCTTTTCCATAAGCCCTTTCAACTAAGTTACCCACGTAAAATAAAGCGATCATATTGAAAAATATGTGAAATAGGCCACCATGAACAAACATTGAAGTAATCAGTCTGAACCATTCTCCAGCTGTGATTAAATTACCTAGTTGGGCACCAAAAAGTATGTATATACGTGGGTTAGAAAAAGCGCTTATACCGCCAAATAAAAACATCATTATAAATATTAAAACATTCAACATTATTAAGTAACTTGTGACATTTCTTTGCATCTCTTTCTCCTTTCTTTATCTATTACTGTCTTTATAAATTCTAAAACTTACTTTAGCACCCCTTCGCCCTGCATCCCACCCACAATTGGATGGGAGGGCTCCGCCCTGTAACCCTTTAAAAATCAAAATTTTATTTTTGAAAATCTTTTTATTACTAAAGTGTCTATTATCTATATCTAGGTCAATCTTATGCCTAGCTTTCTCGAAGTTTGATCCCTTTATTGTTCAAACTTTCTAAAATAGATCTTTCGACTTGATTGACTTCTTCTTCCGTCAAAGTTTTATTTTCTGATCTATAAACTATTGAAACGGTTATACTTGTTTTATCTTCTTCTATGTTTTTTCCTCTGTAAACATCAAAAATTTTAAAATCTTCTACAATATCTGCCACATTTATTATTATTTCTTGAATCTCTTTAAATTCAATGTTTAGTGGAACAATCATAGAATACTCTCTTTTGATAGCAGGTAAATCTACTTTTCTGAATTCTCTTTTTATTTCCTTCTTACCTTCAAATATTTTGTTTAAGTTAATCTCACAGATATATATTGGATCTTTTATTTCGTAATAATTATCGGCTATCACTGGATCAAGTAAACCTAAAAAGCCAACTTCTTCACTGTTAATAAATAAAAGAGCACTTTGTGCTTTCAAAAAACCAGATTGATCGTTTCTTACGTATTCTACTTTTACATGGAATTCATTCAACAAGTTTTCTAAAGCACCTTTTACAGAATAAAATGTAACCTCTCTCTTATCTGTGAAATCATCATTATTTTCTCTTCCCGTAGCCACAAAGGCAAGGTTAGTAAATTCCTTGGCACCTGTCTCACTACCTTTCTCTGCTTGGAAAACTTTATCAATTTCGAACATTTTTATATCTTTTATTTGATTTCTATAATTAAATGAAGCCGAATCCAACAAACCATATATCAATTTGGATGACATGTATTCTAATTCTGAGGAGATAGGATTAATCAATTTTAAATCCAATTCGTTTTCCATCCACATTCTATTGCCATTGTTCAATGGAAAGGTCTTTGCCTCATGATAACCGTTAGCCAACATAATATCCGCTACCTTCTCTTTAAAAGAAACAAAATCTCCCTTACTTCCTATCATTCCATTTAGATTTGGGAAAGCAGACTGTATTTTTGAGTAGCCATAAACTCTACCAACCTCTTCAACAAGATCAATTTCTTGGGTAATATCTGGCCTTTTTGTAGGAATAGAAACCTTCCATTCTTCATCTATTGTATCAAAGGATAAATTCGTTTTCTTGTTTACATCTTCCATTTCCTTCTGGTGTGAACTTTTTTCCACTTTTGTGAAAGGGAAATCTAATTTTTTTAATATTTGTTCAATTTCTTTTTCTGCTAATTCTTTTCCCAATCTATTGTTTATATAACTTTTTTTAATCGATATTTCTTTATTTTTTATAGGTTCGGGATAAATATCCGTTGTAGGTCCGTCTACTTTTCCCCCTGTCAATTCGTTAATCAATTTAATCAATCTACCCATTACCATCTCACTATTGTTTGGATCAACTCCTCTTTCAAAACGATACGAAGAATCAGAGGTTATCTTATGGTAAGTGGAAGACCTTCTTATATTAACAGGATCAAAATGGGCAACTTCTAGTAAGATATCTTTCGTATTTTCGTTGATACCGCTTAATTCTCCCCCCATTATGCCTCCAAGTGCAATTATGTTATCACCGTCGGTTATAAGTGTTTCTGCTCCTTCCATAGTGTACTCTTTACCATCTAAAAGAAGGATTTTTTCACCTTTTTTAGCTTTTCTAACAATTATTTGATCCCCTATAAGATCTAAATCAAATGCATG
>NZ_JALY01000020.1:0-2636 GCF_002924615.1 Petrotoga halophila DSM 16923
TTTTACAGTTTTGGAAAAAGTATAGCCAGTAAGCTTGAGAATTCTAATACTAAACTTATATCGGTAAAAAACGTCTCTGGATTGGAAGATGTTGATGAATTTAAAAACGTCGAATTATGGGAAATTACAAGGTTGAGATTAGTTGGAGAAATCCCTTTAATATTGGAAAGCTCTTACATCCCTATTGACTTTCTAAGAAAAATGGATAATAAAAATCTAGAAACAAAACCTTTGTATGATTTACTTGCTAGAGAAGGAATAAGATGTGTCAATGCCAAAGAATATCTCGAACCTGTCCTACCTTCGCTAGAAGCCCAAGAATTGCTAGAAATTGATGAAAATATTCCTCTTTTTCAAACTACAAGATACACATATGATTCGGAAAATAGATTGGTAGAATTCAGGGAAAGCCTGATAAGAGCTGATCATTTTAGATTCTTTACTGAACTGAAATTGTAGGGAGATAATAGAAATGAGTGAAAAAGGCAAATCAAAAATAGTGTTAAAAATGTTCATTACGTTTTTTAAAATAGGGCTCTTCACTTTTGGCGGGGGGTACGCTATGATTCCTTTAATGGAGAAAGAAGTCGTAGAAAAGAAAAATTGGGTAGAAAAGGATAAGTTTACAGACACGGTCTCTTTAACTCAAACTATACCAGGAGCTGTGGCTATTAATCTTTCTATTTTAGTAGGATATGATATAAAGGGAATTTTAGGAGCTGTTATGTCAGTAATAGGGGTTTCTTTACCCTCTTTTATAATAATATTGGTGATAGCTTTTACTCTTACGAAAACAGCGGGACTTAACGTTTTACAAAGTGCCTTTGAAGGTATAAGACCTGCTATAGCCGCACTTATCGTATATGCTGCGATAAGTCTATCAAAATCGGTTAAATGGTCTATCGTTTTAGTTCTATTAACTGCAGGAGCTTTTGTTGCAATTGGAGTATTTAAAATTAATCCCATTTATATAATTGTTATCGCTTTCATTGTGGGGAGCCTTTCCTCTATGTCTGAAGGGAGAAAAAAGCCATGAAAACCTTATTTGGCTTGTTTTTTTCTTTTTTTGAAATTGGCTTATTTGGATTTGGTGGTGGTTACGCAATGATACCACTAATTCAAACACATCTAGAAAGAAGAGATTGGATGTCTATTCAAGAATTTCTGGATTTAATAGCTATAGCAGAGGTTACTCCCGGACCAATAGCTGTAAATAGTGCTACTTTTGTTGGATATAAGGTTTCTGGGGTAGTTGGTTCTTTGGTCGCGACAACTGCAGTCATACTGCCTTCGTTAATTATAGGATTACTGGTAGGCAGATATTTTAAAAACGGAAATGGCGATACTCAACAAAATATTCTTAAATTTCTAAAACCTGCTGTTATCGGGTTGATACTTGGTTCAGCATACACAATTGGTATCGCTAATATCGTAAATTTGGAGAGTTTTCTCATATTTATTGGGGTTTTGATGCTCCTTTTTTTCACAAAATTAAATCCGATTTTTATAATAATTATGACAGGAGTAGTGGGAATTATCTTTTATTAGGATTCAAATCTTTGTAACTGAGAATATTGTCAACTTTTCTTGCCGATTTGATAGCCCTTATAATAGATTTTTCTACTACTTCTGCTGCTACTTCTCCAATTAATGTAACGTCGCTTGATAAATCACTAGTAGATAAACAAAAAATAGTATCTCCATCGTACATAGTATGAACAGGTCTTATCGCCCTTGCCAACCCATCATGGCTCATTTGAGCAACTTTGTTGGCTTCCTCTTTGGACAATTTTGCATTTGTAGCTACGACGGATAGAGTTGTATTTTCACCTGGATTAGACTTAAAACTTGATTTTTTCATATATTCAGATATATTCAAAAAATTATTGTTATGGTCTATAGCCCCAGCTATTATTTCCCCTTCTTCGTAAACATCTCCTGTAGCATTCACAACCGTTATCGCTCCGACTATTATCCCGTTACCTAATTCAATGGAATAACTTCCTACCCCACCTTTCATAGCATTGTTAACACCTGCCGCCTTACCAACAAGAGCCCCAGTCCCTACACCAACGCATCCTTCTTCAACACAATCTGATGTGGCTAAATTTGCTGCGATATAACCAGATCTTTTATCGGGTCTAACATTTGGGTCTCCTATATCCAAATCATAAATAACTGCAGCAGGTACTATGGGGACTTTCACAGTACTTGTTTGAAAGCCTATACTATTTTCTTCTAAAAATTGCATGACCCCACTTGCTGCATCTAAGCCAAAAGCACTTCCACCAGTTAATAAAACGCCGTGTACCATTTGAACAAGATTCCCCGGTTTTAGTAAGTCTGTTTCTCTTGTACCTGGGGCTGAGCCTTTAACATCAACCCCACCTACCGCTCCATTTTTGGCTAGAACAACCGTACAACCTGTTAAGGATTTATTGTCAGTGTAGTGTCCTACTTTTATTCCTGGTACGTCTGTTATGCCATTTAACATGTTGAATCTGCTCCTTTTTTAAAATAACCATCTGAAAATTTTCATCCCTCAAGTAATGGAATCTTATCTATATATTTTAAAAACTTTTGTAATTATATATTTCCACCAATTCTTTGTAATCATCAAACCAATAGGCTTGTGG
>NZ_JALY01000265.1:0-3290 GCF_002924615.1 Petrotoga halophila DSM 16923
CGGGAAAATTCTACGACATAGAAATAATGTAGGGCATAATACAGGCTTCAAGAAAAGCAGTCATATGAGAAGACTTAAAAAAGAGGTTGAAGTACCTAGGGAAATAGTGGATAAAGTTAAGAAATCCATCGGATTAAAATGATGATTTGAATTAAACTTAAGTTAAAAAGGAGTGTATAGAATATGAGAATTAAACGAGCTGTTTCTTCTCGCAAAAAAAAGAAAAAATATTTGAAAGCAGCCAAAGGATACACAGGAGCGTTGAGTAGACGCTATTCATTAGCAAAACAACAGTATTATAAATCCGGAAAATATTCTTATGCAGGTAGAAAAAACAAAAAAAGAGATTATAGAAAACTTTGGATAACACGAATCAACGCTGCCGCAAGAGCGGAAGGCTTGAAGTATAATGAGTTAATTCATGGTTTGAAATTGGCCAACGTCGACATAAACAGAAAAATGCTTTCTGAACTTGCTGTAAACGATCCAGAGGGGTTCAATGAATACGTGAATATTGCTAAGCAATCTCTAGCTGAAAGCGTACAATAACTACAAAAGGGCGAATACACTCGCCCTTCTTTTTTTATCCACAGCCAGTTTTACTTTCCATTTTAACATAATCCCCGCATATGTTCTAATACCTTAACTTGACTGTGCCCTCTGATTGGAGTATAATCTTCTTGACAGAGTGCTTTTATTAAGAATTATCAATAAAGCTTTTGGGAGGTATAAAAGTGGAGAGAAAAAAGAGTGAGAATGTAGTATGGCATGCGGGGAAGGTAAAAAAAGAAGACAGAGAAAGATTTTTAGGGCAAAAGGGAGTAATCCTTTGGTTTACTGGGTTATCTGGATCCGGAAAATCGACTATAGCACATGATTTGGAAGAAAGATTGTTGAAAATGGGAAAGTTGTCGTATGTTTTGGATGGAGACAACATCAGACACGGTTTAAATGGTGATTTAGGATTCTCCCCAGAAGATAGGGAGGAAAATATTAGAAGGATAGGAGAAGTTGCAAAGTTATTCTCTGATCTTGGGATAATTACAATGACAGCCTTCATTTCCCCATACAAAAAAGATAGGCAGAGGGTAAGAGAGTTAGTAAAAGATGGAGAATTCATAGAGATATACGTAAAATGTCCACTTGATGAATTGAAAAACCGGGATCCAAAGGGTATGTACGAAAAGGCGATGAAAGGCGAAATAAAAAATTTCACAGGGATTTCAGCTCCCTACGAAGAGCCTGAGAATCCTGAGTTAATTTTGAATACCGATGTAGAAAGCATAGATGAATCGGTTGAAAAGGTTATTGAATATCTGAGAAACAATGATATCATTTGAAGAAAGTTTGATAGGTCTGATTGAGCCCTCCTACCTGCTGGATTAGGATTCGCAGGTTACTTCCTTAGAGGGTGAGGAGCAGGGGGAAGGGCGCTAAAACAAGTTTTATGAATAAGACTTTGACCTTAAAAGGGTCACAGGGCGGAGCCCTCCCCCGCCAGGGTCTAAGGGACCGCAGGTCCCTTCCATAGAAGGGTGGGGAGCGGGGTGAAGGGGCGTTAAAAAAAGCTTTATGATTAAAAACTATGGAGGTCTAAAAAATGATTGAGCCACACGGTGGAAAATTGATCAACAAAATAGCTACCGAAGAAGAAAAAAAAGAATGGTTAAAAAGATCGAAAGAGTTAAAAAGTATAAGTGTATCTTATTTTGATCTATCTGAGTTAGAAAACATTGCAACTGGACTATTCAGCCCATTAGAAGGGTTTATGACAAAAGAAGATTACGATTCTGTTTTAGACAACATGAGGTTATCTAATGGAACGGTATGGTCCATTCCTATAATTCTATCGGTAAAAAAAGAGATTGCAGACGAACTAAAAGTGGGAGAAGATGTATTGATAAAGAACCAAGAAGATTCAAAAGAGTACGCGATACTACATCTTCAAGACAAGTTTGAAAGAAGAAAAGAAGAAGAGGCACTGAAAGTTTACAAAACACAAGACAAAGCCCATCCTGGGGTGAAGTTTTTATACGAGCAAGGAGAGATAGCATTAGGTGGAGAGATTACCTTACTCAACAGGATAGAGCACGAAAACTTTCAAGAGTTCAGGCTCGATCCAAAAGATACAAGAAAGTTATTCTCTGAAAAGGGATGGAAAACAATAGTAGCCTTTCAAACGAGAAATCCCATACACAGGGCACACGAATATTTGCAGAAAACAGCGCTTGAAATCGTCGATGGTTTGTTCTTAAACCCATTGGTGGGAAAAACAAAAAAGGAAGATATCCCCTCCGATGTGAGGATGAAATCCTACGAAGTTATACTGGACAAGTATTACCCAAAAGAAAGGGTATTTTTAGGGGTGTTTCCTGTTAACATGAGATACGCCGGACCAAAAGAAGCTATCTTTCATGCTATATGTAGAAAGAACTATGGATGTACACACTTTATTGTAGGAAGAGACCATGCAGGTGTTGGAAATTACTATGGAACTTACGAAGCTCAAGAGATATTTGACCAGTTTAAACCCGAAGAGATAGGGATAGTGCCACTAAAATTTGAACACGCGTTTTATTGCACCAAGTGTGAAAATATGGCTACGGCAAAAACATGTCCACACGGAAAAGAAGATCATGTGTTCCTTAGTGGGACAAAGGTGAGGGAAATGCTTTCAAAAGGAGAAAAACCACCAAAAGAATTCACAAGAGCCGAGGTTGCAGAAATACTGATGAAATACTATATGGGTAAATGATTTAGTTAATCTTTAGATAAAATATTAGATTGTTGAAAAATATACAAGGCGTCTGTATAAGGCGCCTTTTTTGGGGGTTTGAAGATGCAAAACAAGGATAAATTAAAAAAGACACTCAAAAATATTAATGGAAGAGGGTATAAGGCTTATAAACAGATACAGTCAAACTGGTATGATTTTGGCTATTACAAGTTAGGGATACCTTACGTACAAGGAGATCCTTTTGCCAGTCCTTCCAGCATTCTAATTAGAATAGACCAGCAAGTAACAAATTTTCCAGCCTGGTTCTGGGAAAATAAGATAAGACGAATGGCAGTGACTGATTTTTTAACCAGACTAATTGAGCGAGCCATAAAAAAATATAGCAAAGGTCAAAGGGGATCTGGAAAAAGCGGACTGATCGCCATTACTAAGACAGGTCAGGAAGTATTGGAAAGAACCTCTGTTGAGTTTAATAAAGATATGATAGAGGCCCGGCTTAGTTTAGGTTTACCCGCCGCTGGTCGTAGAGTACTGGGCCATGAAGCTTATAAAA
>NZ_JALY01000230.1:0-7858 GCF_002924615.1 Petrotoga halophila DSM 16923
ATTTTAGGACAAGATATTTCCTTAGGATATGATAGCAAGTTTGATGAGCAACTCAAATTTTTCTTTACTGAAAGTTTAACTTTCCACGTAGTAACGCCGGAAGCTATAGTTGGATTAGAAATGTAACTTACTTTTAAAACATTTGCTGAAACAACCTGATTATTATAAATAAAAAAATCGGCCTCAATTTGTTCTTGTTTAAATCACATAATTTGAGGCCGATTTCTTCTATTTTTATAAAGTAAGAATCCCTTTTTCGTCTTCCAATTTGTTCTTGATGTTATTGATCTTATTTTTTATCATTTCATTTCCCATCAACAAAGAATGTTCTATTTTTTTGATGGAATGAATAATAGTGGAATGATTTTTATCTAATTTTTCGGAGATATCTTTGGTTTTTAACTTCATAGTAGTCTTAAAAAGATAAGCTAAAACTTGACGTGCTAATGCTATTTCTTTTTTTCTGGATGATGAGAAGATATCCTTTCTATTAATATTAAATTCAGCAGCGACCAAATCTATAACGGTATCTATTTTGACAGTTTCCAGAACTTCTGGTGATTGGAATCTAACTTTGTTTGCGTTCATTCTCATCATTGAATTGACTATCGTTTTTGCAGATTCAATATTCACTGGCGCACCCGAAATTTGGCTTTGCAATAGAAGGTTCATAATAGCGCCCCGAAGTTTTCTTAGGTTTTTATCGACATGTTCGGCTAAATAGTAAGCAACATCATCGGTTAGTTGAAGAGAAATCATTTGTGCCATTTTCTTCGCTATTAAGTACTTCGTTGCTTTATCAGGTGCTTGTATATCAGTTATCAAACCCATTTCAAATCTACTAATCAATCTGGGATGAAAGGTTGCCAATTCATCAGGTGTTCTATCGGAACATATTACTATCTGTTTTCTTGAGTTAAAAAGAGAATTAAAGGTATGAAAAAGTTCACTTTGCACGGTATTTTTTCCAATTAAAAATTGAACATCATCTATCAATAAAAAATCTACATTCCTTCTAAAGCGTTCTCGGAAGTTCTCCATATCGCTAGCTCTTATTCCATCCATCATTTGATTCATAAAATCCTCGGCTGTTACATACTTAACCTTCAAATCAGGGGCATTTTCCATCAAAAAGTTCCCTATTGCATGTAAAAGATGTGTTTTACCTAGTCCAACATCTCCATATATAAATAAAGGATTATATTTGCCAGGATTCTTGCAAACTTCCAAGGCTGAATAATAAGCTATCCTATTGGAATTTCCCGTAACAAAGCTATCAAAAGTAAACTCAGGATTAAACTCTGATAGTTTCAAAGGCCTGTTTTTTATTATTGGACCATTTACTGCATTTTTCTGTTCTTTACTAATGGGTATTTCTTTAAAAATAACTTCTAGAGGCTTTCCAGTAATATTATTTATAGTTTCTTTTATTATTGAGCCGAATCTTTTCTCGACAGCCTCTTTAATAAATAAATTTCCCAATCCAACAACGACCTTTTTATCGTCTAATTCCAAAATTTGAGCCGTTGTAAGCCAGTTATTCCAGGTATCTCTAGACATATTGGAACGTAGTTTTTCTATTAGTTCCTGCTTTTCCATTATTTTCACCCCTTGGAATAAAACCCAATATATACTTTATCATAAGGGAGAAACTTAATCAAGAAAATTTTTGATTAAAAATCTGATTAGACGCTATTTATGCTTGATATAGAACTTAAAATTTTTAGATCCCTCGTCTTCAAAAGATTTAAGAAGCAAATTGTGGAACGCAAATTGTTAAATCTTTGTTTTAAAAAATAGAAATGTATAATATACAAACGTATTAATTTTAGAATAATAAGAAGTGTTAATATATATTATGTTAATTTAAAATAACTTAATTTAAGAATAGATCTATTTAAAAGTTAGAAAAGGTTCAATGCTTAAATCCAATCTTCTGATATTTTTTGTTCCTTCTCCCGCTAGTTATAATTTTTTATTGTTACTTGACTCTTAAAGATATTAATTGTATAATAGAGATAATTAAGTTAACTTAAATTAGATTACCAAACAGGTACCTTTTTTGAAATTTTTATCAATGTGAGACGTTTAGTGAAATTTTTTTCATATATCTGTAAAATTTGTCGCAGATTTAATAAGAAATGTTATAAGGTATTGTTGCAGAACAAGTGTTTAAGTTTTTCATATCAGCATATTTTACGAGGAGGGATTTTATGAAAAAGTATTTGGTAAGTTTATTCGTTATGTTGGTTTTATTTGTCGGCGTTTGGGCACAATCTACCATAGTTGTTGGTACCACAGACAAAATTAGAACTCTAGACCCAGCTTTGTGTTATGACTACTTTTCCAGTAATATTTTACAAAATGTTTTATCTGGACCAGTAGACTACAAGGTTAATTCGACGGAAATTGAGCCAAATTTATTCGAAAGTTGGGAAGTATCTGAAGATGGATTAGAGTATCTTTTCCACGTTCGAAAAGGTGTAGTTTTCGAAGATGGAACCCCTATAGATGCATCCGTATTTAAATTCTCCTTCGATAGGGTTATAAAACTTGGAGGAGATCCTGCATTCTTACTTTCGGATATAGTTAAAACAACCGAAGTGGTCGATGATTATATCTTCAAAGTAACTCTCGAGTATCCTTTTTCAGCTTTTGTTTCAGTATTAGGTTACACTGTTGGCTGGCCTGTCAATCCAAACGTATTCTCAGCAGATAGTTTTTATGATGGAGCGCCTTCCGCTTCTGGTCCATACAAAGTCACCGAATGGATAAGGGACGTAAGAATTACATTGCAAGCAAATGACAAATATTTTGGTGAAAAACCAAAAACAGATAGAATCATCATTTTATTCTACGAAAACGCTGCAACGTTGAGATTGGCTTTGGAAACCGGTGAAATAGATATTGCTTTCAGACATTTAGACCCAAGAGACATACAAGATTTAAAAAGTTCTAAAAGTGTTCAAGTTATTCAGGGGGAAAGTCCACAAGTCAGAATGCTAGTATTCAATGCACAGAAAGAACCTTTCGACGATCCTTTGGTAAGACAAGCGATTTCCTTGGCTGTTGAAAGAGATGTAATCGTTGAAGATGTATTTTTGAATATGGCATCACCATTATATTCTCTTGTCCCAATGGGAATGTGGAGTCACGAAGATGTCTTCCAAGAAGGAGATCTTGAGGCTGCAAAACAACTTCTGTATCAAGCTGGTTACGACGAAAAAAACAAACTAGTGATTGATCTTTGGTACAGCCCTACTCATTATGGAACAACAGAAGCAGATGTAGCCCAAGTTTTAATGGAATCCTTAGAAAAGACAGGAATTATCGATATCAACTTAGAATATGCGGAATGGGCAACCTACGTTGACTATTTTTTAAACGGAACTATGGGTATGTTCTTATTGGGTTGGTATCCTGATTACATAGACCCTGATGATTACCTCTGGCCATTCTTAAGTGAAAGTGGAGCTAGATCGATGGGTAGTTTTTATGTCAACCCAGTAACTGAAAGTGTGATGAGAGCAGCAAGAGTAGCGACTGACCAAGAAGTTAGATCTCAATTGTACAAATTGGTCCAACAAGATCTAGCTTTCAACGCACCATACGTTTCACTTTGGCAAGGTGTGGAAACGGTAGCTGCCCAAAATAACGTTAAAGGAATTTTGTTGGAACCTTCTCAGGTCTTTAGATATTATTTGCTTTACAAGGAATAATTTTTTCTTAAAGTTCTTTTGAAGATTTGAAACTAAGACAATTGCCCCGATTTATTTAATAATCGGGGCAATTTTGAGAAAACCAATCTCAGAAAAGAAGGGTGATCTAAGTGTCTCTGAGAAATTATATTATTGTGAGAATCTTGTTGGCAATCCCCATGCTTTTTGTTCTTTTAGTAGTTATATTTTTCGTTATTAGGATAATTCCCGGAGATCCCGTTGCAGCAATGTTAGGTGGGAGAGCCTCTCAAGAGGTTATTGAAGCCAGGAGAGCAGAATTAGGACTTAACGATCCCATATTGGTTCAATTTTTTAAATACGTAGGGGGGCTATTCAAAGGTGACTTGGGAACTTCAACAATGACGGGAAGGCCCGTACTTGATGAGATATTAGAAAGATTTCCTGCCACACTTGAATTAACGATTTTTGCATTTATTATAGCTGTAGTTATAGGGATCTTTTGGGGTTCAAAAGCCGCACAAAAAAGAGACAAATCCGTAGATATAATTGCCAGGGGATTTTCGATGCTCATGTATGCTGTACCGGTATTTTGGTTTGGTCTGATGATGCAATTCATTTTTGGAATGCAGTTGAAATGGTTACCCATTGCCGGGAGGATCGGGGCTACAGTTCAATTTGAAGAAATTACAGGTTTGTTTTTACTGGATTCTCTTTTAAGAGGGAATTGGACAGCTTTTTGGGATGTCTTACAACATTTGTTGTTGCCTGGTATTACTCTTGGCCTAGTTATCTCGAGTATTTTTTTAAGAATGGTTCGAAATAATACAATTTTAACGTTAACCTCTGACTATGTTAAATCTGCTAAAGCAAGAGGGATACCTGAAAGTAGAATATTGTATAGACATGCTTTAAGGAATGCTTTAGTTCCTATTTTAACGGTCATGGGATTACAGCTTGCACTATTGATGGCTGGAGCTGTTTTAACTGAAACAACTTTTTCTTGGCCAGGGATTGGAAGTTATCTCATCATGAAAATCAGATACAGAGATTTCCCTGCTATTCAAGGGACGATAGTCTTTTTCGCTATTTTTGTAATAATAATTAACATTATAGTAGAAATCATTAACGCGTTAATAGACCCAAGAGTAAGGTACTGAGGAGGGTATAAAATTGGAAGAACATAAATTCATTTCATCGAAGATTGGAAAGGGCTTCTCCAGATTCTTTAGAGGTTCAAATGCTTGGCTTACCTTCATAGGTATGGTTATTTTAATTTTTTACATTTTTTTAGCCTTTTTTTCTCCTCAAATAGCACCCTACGACCCTACAGAAAGGGTAGGAAGATCTTTAACACCTCCAAGTAATGAGTTCTGGTTTGGAACAGACAACCTTGGTAGGGACGTGTTTAGTAGAGTTGTTTATGGCGCTAGAATTGCCCTAACAATAGCTTTTGTTTCTGTAGTAATAGCTTCAGCAATCGGTATACCTTTAGGGCTATTATCGGGATTCGTGGGAGGAATATTCGATAGAATAATGACCATAGTTATGGATGCTATATATTCCTTTCCAGGTTTGATTCTTGCCATAGCGATAGCTGCATTTTTAGGACCAGGTATCATGAATATCGCTATTTCCATAGCCGTTGTTTACATACCCACATACTTCAGGGTTATTAGAAATCAAGTATCTTCAGTTAAAAATGAACTTTATGTCGATGGAGCCAGAGCTATAGGCGCTTCGAACTTATCTATTTTGGGGAGGTATATACTTCCAAATGTACTTCCATCCGTTGTAGTTGTGCTTTCGATGAACCTAGCAGACGCCATAATGACAGAAGCTGGATTGAGCTTTTTGGGATTGGGAATAGCTCCTCCAACTCCCGATTGGGGTTTTGATTTGAGCAATGGTCAAAGATTCATTTTGAGTGGTGCTTGGTGGGCTTTGACATTTCCAGGTGTTGCTATAATGACTGTTACACTCGGATTTTCTATGTTCAGTGAAGGTCTAAACGAGATGCTGAATCCAACAATTAGGGAAAGAAGGTAGTAAGCGTGCTTGAAGTAAAAAATCTGAAAGTTTATTATAAAAGTGAAGATGGAATTATAAAAGCGGTTGACGATGTTAGTTTTAATGTAAAAGATGGAGAGACGCTGGGGCTAGTGGGAGAATCAGGCTGCGGGAAATCCACCTTGGGACAAGCTATAATGAAAATATTGCCTTTAAATGCACAATTGTATGGAGAAATTAAATTAAATGGTCAAAATATAACTACAATGAACGAAAAACAAATGCGAGAAATTCGTGGTAGAGATATAACCATGATCTTTCAAGATCCGATGACTTCCCTGAACCCAATTATGAAAGTTAAAGACCTATTTGTTGAGATTGTGAAAGCTCATTTTCCTGATATATCTGAGCAAAAAGCTATAGAAATGGGAGGTAGTGTCCTAAAGGATGTGGGAATAGACCCAAGCAGGATGAATCAGTACACATTTCAATTCAGTGGTGGTATGAGGCAAAGAGTGATGATCGCGTTAGGATTAGTTTTAAAACCATCTTTTGTTATTTCTGATGAGCCAACTACCTCATTGGATGTAATAGTTCAAGCTCAAATAATAGAGTTGATGAATAAATTAAGGGACGAATATCAAATGTCCATGTTGCTTATCACACATGATTTAGGTGTAGTTGCTCAACTTGCAGATAAGATTGGAGTCATGTATGCCGGTCATTTGGTGGAAATATCTTCAAAGGAAAATATTTATTACAATCCCAAGCACCCTTATACAAAAGCACTTTTAGAGTCGATTCCGAACACAGATATCAACGACAAAGATTTAAAATATATACCCGGAAGTCCTCCAGATTTGGGTAAACCTCCAAAAGGATGCCGATTCGCTCCGAGGTGTGAGTACGCAATGGACATCTGTCATGAACAAGAGCCTAACAGCTTTTTAATCGAAGGCTCAGAAGTTAAATGCTGGCTATATGAAAATTCTCAAGATTTAAAACATGTAAATGTAGGTGGTACTAATGACTGAAAATGCAATCTTAAAAGTTGAAGGTTTAAAAAAATATTTTCCTCTAAAAAGGACGGTGGGGGAAGTTTTAACTAGAACCCCTCCTAAGTATGTAAAGGCGGTAGATGAGATTAATTTTGAAGTAAAAAAAGGTGAAACTCTTGGTTTAGTTGGTGAATCAGGGAGCGGAAAAACTACTACAGGTAGGTTAATTACAAGATTAGAAGATCCTACTGAAGGAAAAATTTTATTCAAAGAAAAAGACATCAGTACATTAACAAAAAAAGAACTAAAACATATAAGAAAAGAGATTCAAATAATCTTTCAGGATCCACTTGCAGCCTTGAACCCTCATATGAGGATTGGTGAGGCTGTGATGCATCCTCTACAAATACACAATATTGGGAAAGACCGTTCCGAAAAACAGAAGCTTGTTATGGAAATGTTGGAAAGGGTACAGTTATCACCAGCAAGTGAGTATTATTACAGATATCCTCGTGATTTATCCGGTGGCCAAAGACAAAGGGTTGTAATAGCTAGGGCTTTGATCTTAAAACCTACCTTTGTAGTGGCGGATGAAGCAGTTGCGATGTTGGATGTTTCTGTTAGATCTCAATTGTTACAACTGATGATCAACTTAAAAAATGATTTTGATTTGACTTATCTTTTCATCACACACGATTTAGCTACGACTAAATATATTTGTGACAGAATAGCCGTAATGTACTTGGGCAAAATTGTCGAAGTTGGAAATTTTGAACAAATATACACAAAACCTAAACATCCGTACACTCAAGCTCTAATATCAGCGGTTCCCGAACCTGATCCTAAAAGCAAGAAAGAAAGAATAATACCTCAAGGAGAAGTTCCAAACGCCGTTAATATCCCCACAGGTTGTAGGTTTCATCCTAGATGCCCATATGCAAAAGAGATTTGTAAAATTCAAGAACCCACTTTGAAAAATGTTGAAAATCAACAAGTTGCTTGTCATCTATATGATTCGGAATACGAAAAGAGTGTCATTTAGACCTTATTTTCTTTTAAAGAAAAGGTTTATAGCTAATTTTAACTTTTTTGAACCTATAAGGTACGCTGATAAGAAATAAACGAGGACGCTTAGAGCAATTAGAAGAACGATTAACAGTCTAAAATCAAAAA
>NZ_JALY01000126.1:0-8144 GCF_002924615.1 Petrotoga halophila DSM 16923
AGGTGGAATTTCCACCGAAGCATTAACTGAAGATGAATTAAATGTACCTTACACCTATGAAAATCTTCAAAAAATGGGGAGTAACATCGGATCTGGCGGAATGATAGTAGTTTCTTCACAAAGAAATCATTTAGAAATCGTTAAAAATGTCTCCGACTTTTTCCGAGACGAAACATGTGGAACGTGTTTCCCATGTAGAGAAGGAAATAAGAACATAAACAAAATCGTATCGGATATATATAAAAGAGGATATCCAACTTCACACGAAATAGAAATAATCTCTGATATACAGTACGCGGTAAGCTCTGCAGCACGTTGTGGATTTGGAGAATCTTCTTTGAACCTTATTCTCTCCATATTTGAGAAATTTTACACAAAGAAGGTGGAAGTATGAAAGTAAAGATAAATAACAGAGAATATGAATTCGATCAGGAAATTAGTATTTTAGACGCCACAAAGAAAGCTCACATAAAAATACCTACACTTTGTTACTCTGAAAAACTTGAACCTTTTGGAAGTTGTAGACTTTGCTCAGTTGAAATAAAGGGGGAAAGAACCTTAAAACCAGCTTGTGTAACAAAAATAACCGATGGTATGGAAATTTTTACTCATTCTCAAAGAGTAAGAAAGACAAGAAAAACTATCATGGAATTGATAATAGCTTCTCATGGAATAAATTGCAACTTAAATTGTCTTACATGTTCAAAATCCGGCAGTTGTGAGATAAAAGAGGTTGCCGAAGAAATAGGTGTAACTGAAATAAGGGTCCCTCCAATATCTAATGGTCTACCAGAAGATAGAAGCAGTTATTCAATTGTGAGAGAACCACAAAAATGTATCGTTTGTAACCGGTGCGTCAGAAAATGCTCAGAAGTCCAGTCGGTTAACATATTAACGATTGCAAATAGAGGGCCAGATACATACGTGACAACTTTCATGGACAAAGGTATGGGGAACGTAGATTGTACAAATTGTGGGCAATGTATTTTAGAATGCCCCACAGGAGCATTACACGAGGTCTACCAAATGGATCAAGTATGGGCTGCTCTCTCTGACGAAAGTAAATATGTAATCGTGCAAACGGCTCCTGCCGTTAGAGTTGCAATAGCTGAAGAATTCGGAGCGGAACCAGGAAAAATCGCAACAAAACAAATGGTTGCGGGCTTAAGATTGTTAGGATTTGATAAAGTCTTCGATACTAACTTTGCTGCTGACTTAACGATAATGGAAGAAGCAAATGAATTCATTGAAAGATTCAAAAATAATGGAAAGCTTCCTTTATTCACGTCCTGTAGTCCCGGATGGGTTAAATTCTTAGAACATAATTATCCCGAATTTATTGATAACCTTTCATCGTGTAAATCTCCTCAACAGATGTTTGGAGCTATTGCCAAAACATATTATGCAAACAAATTAGGAATCTCAAAAGAAGATACGGTTGTCGTTTCTGTCATGCCATGTACCGCCAAGAAATTTGAACGAGTTAGGTCAGAAATGAAGGGTGATGTTGATTATGTATTAACTACCCGTGAATTGGCAAAAATGTTTAAACTAGCTGGCATAGATTTGTTGAACGTTCCACAGGAGGAGTACGATGAACCTCTAGGTATCTCTTCTGGTGCCGGTGCAATTTTTGGGGCAACGGGTGGTGTTATGGAAGCCGCTTTGAGAACTGCTTACGAAGTAATAACCGGTAAGGAATTAGAAAAATTGGACTTTGAAGCCGTTAGAGGCATTGAAGGAATAAAGGAAGCTACCGTAGAAATTGATGGAATAAATTTAAAAGTAGCTATCGTGAATGGTTTAGGGAATGCCCGAAAGGTTTTAGAAATGATCAAAAACGGTGAAAAAGAATTGCAATTTGTGGAATTCATGGCATGTCCAGGTGGGTGTATTGGTGGAGGTGGACAACCTATCCCAACAAACAATGAAATACTTCTAAAAAGGATGCAAGCGATATACGAAGTTGACAGATCCCTGCCAATAAGAAAATCTCATGAAAACCCCGCTATCAAAACTTTATACAAAGAATTTCTAGAAGAACCATTAAGCGAGAAATCTCATGAATTGTTGCACACAACTTATCTTGCAAGGAGTTAATAAGGGCCTTTTGGCCCTTATTTTTCAATAGGCAAGAACAATGAAAACACAGTTCCTTTTCCAACTTCACTCTTCACTTCTATTCTTCCATCATGAGCATTAACGATCTCTTTAACAATTGCCAGTCCTAATCCAGTACTTTTTTCACTGCTTGTCCTTGCTTTATCTCCCCTATAGAAACGATCGAATATTCTATTTAAATCTTCTTTAGGAATACCTCTACCAGTGTCTTCTATAGATATTTTAGCAAAATTACCTCTTTTAACAGAAGAAATAGTAACTTTTCCTTCATCCGTATACTTTAAAGAATTATCTAAAATATTTATAATAGCTTCTTTTAATTTATCTTTATCTGCCCTGATATATAGCTCTTCCAACTTTGCAACTTCTAATGCTAAACCTTTGTTGTGGTACAAAGGACTAACTTTTTTTATTACTTCTCCCAACAAAGATTTCAAATTAGTTTTGGTAAAATTGTAAAATTGAGTTTTGTTATCACTCCTGGCTAAAAATAGCAATTTATCTATAATTTCTGACATATAAGAAGTTTCTTCTAAGATCAACTCTAAAGATTTTTTATACTCCTCTATCGACCTGTCTTTTTTCAAAGATAAACTACTTTCCGCTTGTATTATCGAAAGTGGGGTTCTTAAATCGTGAGAAACATCTGCGGTGAATTGCTTCTGTTGCTCAAAAGCTTTTTCAAGTCTCGAAATCATTTGATTCAATGTGGAAGCTAACCTTCCTAACTCATCTTGCGTTTTTACTTTTATCCTTTCATTTAAATTATTTTCTTCGATATTTTTTGCCGTATCTATAATTTTTTCAACAGGTTTAAGAGAACTATCGGCATAAAAAAATCCCCCTATCCCAGCCAGGATCATTACCAAAACACCAGTTGATATCAAAATCATTTTCAAACGAGCCAAAACATTCTCTATCTCATTAGTAAATCTTCCAATGATTATGACAACATTCGAATTTTCTTTTAGCTTTGCAGTTGAAACATAAAATCTAGTGTTCCAATTGAAGTCGGTGGTTAAATTGAAGAAAAATGTTTCGCCTGCATTGGCTTTTTGTACCTTCCCCTGAATGTCTGGTATTTTTATAAGATAGCCATAAAACCTTAATAAACTAGCATCATCACTATAAATGTAAATCATTTCGTTTGGCAACGCTTTTATATTTTCAATATCTTCAACATTTTCTGTTTTTTCTAATACTCCTTTAAAATCACCCATTCTTGTCAACAAAAAATTATCAATATTATCATATAGGCTGTAGCTTAAAGCATAATAAGAGCTTAGCCCAAATACTAAAAGCAAAATGGCCATTATTAGTAAGTACCAAACGGTCAGTTTGAATTTTATGCTCTTAAAAAAACCTAAGATACCGTTAACCTGTAACCAGCTCCTCTAACAGTTTCTAGAATTTTACCCTCTTTATCTCCAATTTTCTTTCTCAATCTTCTTATATATACATCTATAACGTTTGAATTCCCTTCAAAGTCGATATCCCACATTTTCTCCTCAAGAATAGTCCTTGTAACTACTATTCTTGGGTTTCTCATAAAATACTCTAAGATATTGTATTCCTTTGGGGTTAATTTCAATTTTTTCTCTCCCATCCAAACCTCTCTTGTTAAGGTGTTTAAAGTTAAATCCCCCACTTTAAGAATCGGGTTGCGGGTAAAACTTTCTCTTCTTAGCAGAGATCTAACCCTTGCAAATAATTCATCGAAATCAAAAGGTTTTACCAAATAATCGTCTGCTCCGGAATCTAAACCCTTAACTCTGTCTCCCACACTATCTTTTGCAGTTAGCATCAATATTGGAGTATTGATATTTTCTTTCCTTAAATTTTGACAAACGGTTATCCCATCTTTTTTTGGTAGCATTATATCTAAAATTATCAAATCGTATGAAGAATATTTTGCATAGTTTTCTGCTTCTTCTCCATCGTAAACAACGTCGATACAGTATCCTTCTTCCGTAAGTCCCCTTTTTATTATATTAGCAAGTTTTTCTTCATCCTCAACGACAAGGATCTTCATAATTATTCACCACCATAATTAATATTCTATCACAACTAATTTTCTGACTTTCAAATTAAAGTTTTATGAAAAAAATAACTTTTTAATCGTTGACGAGCCACATGAAAAAAGCTGCTATTGGAGCTATCGTCAAATTATCGTTTAATAAATTACCAAACCCCTCCACCACAGTTGCCGAAAGAGCGCCCACAATCAAGCTCACATAACTAATTGGTAAACCGATCAAATTCATGTAAACAGCTCCTGATGCAAAAGAAATGAAAAAACACGCTAAACTTCCTTCCACCGACTTCCCTTTCAACCATTGATGTTTACCCCACTTTTTTCCGACCAATACAGCCCAGGAATCTCCCAGTGCTAACATCACAATAGAGATCAAAGAGTATGGAACGGGGAACAATCCCGTAATAGCTGAACCCATAAGAAAATAACTTGTTCCGGAAATTTTATGAGCCTCTTCGCTTTTTCCAACAGGTTTAAAAATTTTCTTCAAAAACTCATTTATACTTTTTGAGTATTTTCTTATTAATTCGAGAGAAAAAGCAATTAAACCAGCAATTACAACAATATATCTAAAAACTACAGGACCCCAAAGTGGGTAAGCAAGCGCTGGGAACAAAAGGCCCATATAACGCCAGATCTTTCTTCTAACAAAATTATCTTTTAAAGGTTCTTTTACCTCTTGGAAAGCTCTTTTCAAATTCTCCCAACCTTTAATAAAAAGCCAAGCCACCAAAATAATAGTTAAGATCGTACCCAATAAATCCATAGTACCTCTCAAATATCCTATCAAAATAACAAAGGGCCACAGAAATGACAAAACGAACATTATCCCCTTACCAAAAGTAAGCCATAACGTTCCAGCTAATATACCAAAGGCGGCAGACTCTAACGGGAACAAAACAACAAAAGACCCCACAGCTGCTGCTACCCCAACACCACCTTTACCCTTTAGCCAAATAGACCAAGAATGACCTATTATTGCTACTAAAGCAAGTAATGGCCACCAACTCTTACCTATACCAAGCAAAAAACCGATTAAAATAGCTAAAACCCCTTTGGTTGAATCTCCTGTAAAAGATAATACACCTGCTACGGGTCCGGCTATTTTCCAAGCGTTAGTTGTGCCGACATTTTTAGTTCCTTCTTTTCTAATATCCTTTCCAGAAAAAATTTTCGCAAAAATGAAACTCCATGGTATCGAACCGATAAGATAAGCCGCAACCAACGAGATTAAAAATCTCATATCGATCACCTCTTATTTTTAATTATACTCTACTTTTCAAATCTTTAGAAAAAATGAGAAAAATCGACTTAATCAAAGATATTTGGATTTAATTGGATTACATTGACCATAATCAAGTAAAATCAAGGTTGACTTTTTGTTTATTTTGATTTAAAATGGATATGAATAAATTCGATTTTAGAATGAATTAATTAAAGGAGCTAAAAAACATGCCAGTTAAAATTTCTTTTATAGGAGCAGGTAGTGTCAGGTACACAGTGAAATTAGTAGGAGATTTAGCAAAAACAAAGGAATTAAATGGAAGTTTAATCTCTTTCATGGACATCGACGAAGAGCGATTAAATGCAGTAGATAACCTCGCTAAAAGATACACAGAAGAAATAGGTGGAAATCTTAAATTTGAGAAAACTACCAACCGTGAAGAATCATTAAAAGATGCAGACTTTGTCATAAACACGGCATTATACAGAGCACCAGGTCATGAAGATGGTTATGTAAGTTACGAAATCATGAGAGATGTTGGAGAAAAATATGGTTACTACAGAGGAATAGATAGTCAAGAGTTCAACATGGTATCGGATTATTATACGTTCACAAACTACAATCATCTGAAATTATCCTTAGATATAGCCAAATCAATTGAAAAAATATGTCCGAATGCATGGCTTATGCAAACCGCTAACCCCGTTTTTGAAATTACACAATTGATTAAAAGACTGACCAACGTGAAAGTAATAGGTTTTTGTCATGGGGTTGTAGGTGTCCAAGAAGTTCTAAAAACTTTAGGATTAGAAGAAAAAGAAACTGATTGGCAGGTAGCTGGTGTAAACCATGGAATATGGTTAAACCGATTTCTATACAAGGGCGAAGATGGTTACCAAATCTTAGACAAATGGATAGAAGAAGAATCAAACAATTGGGAACCAAAAGACCCGTGGGATACCCATTTAGCTCCGGCAGTTATCGATATGTACAAATTCTATGGATTGTTACCCATAGGAGACACAACTAGAAACAGTACTTGGAAACATCATCATAGTTTACAAGCAAAAAAGAAATGGTATGGAAAGTTCGGAGGGATAGACAACGAAGTTGAAAGACCGAAGTTTTATGAAGAATTACGTCAAATAAAAAGAATGATAATTCAAGTCTCGAAAGATCCGAGCATCAAAATAACAGAAACCTGGTCTGAAGAGTTCCCAAAAGAAAAAATGAGTGGCGAACAACAGATACCTTTTATAAACGCTTTAACTAATGATGTTGAAGCAAGATTATTCCTGAATGTTTTGAATAATGGAACGATAAAAAATATTCCTGACGATGTAGTTGTAGAAGTACCTCTAAAAGTTAACAAAAATGGAATGTTCCCTGAAAAGATAGAACCAGATTTACCAGAAAAGATTAAAAATTACTATATAATCCCCAGAATCACAAGAATGGAAATGGCATTAGAAGCCTTTATTACAGGAGATAGAAAAATCTTAGAAGAAGTTTTAGTAAGAGATCCAAGAACCAAAAATTATGATGATATCCCTAAGTTGTGGGATGAGATATTTGATCTTCCATTTAACAAGGAAATGAAGGAACATTATGGAAGATAATAACGTGTTTAATAGAAAAGGACCTAAAGCATGTTTCATAATTTTCAAAAACATGAAGAATTGAAGTAGAGGAGGTTGGAAAAATGTCTTTTTTGGACGAAAATTATTTACTACAAAACAACACTTCGAAGATCTTGTATAATTCAATCAAAGATCTCCCTATCTTAGATGCTCACAATCACGGGGATGTGAAGGAGATCGTTGAGAACAAAGGTTGGGATGATATCTGGCAAGTTGAAGGAGCCACCGATCATTATGTGTGGGAATTAATGAGAAAAAGAGGTGTCCCCGAAGAAAAGATAACTGGAAATGCTTCAAATAAGGAAAAGTGGATGGCATTGGCTGAAGTTTTCCCTGAGTTCGTTGGCAATCCTACATACGAATGGATACACCTCGATCTAAAAAGAAGGTTTAAAATAGAGGATACCATTTCAAAGTATACGGCTGAAAAGATATGGCAAGATACTTTTTTATTACTAAAAAGTGAAAGTATGAAACCTCAACGATTACTAAAAGAAATGAACGTAGAAATAATGTGTACAACAAATGATCCAACAGAGGACCTCTCATATCATGAAAAAGCTAAAGATATTGAAGGAATAAAGATTCTCCCCACTTGGAGACCCGACAAAGCTATGAACATTGAAAAAGAAAATTGGAAAGATTTTGTAGAAAAGTTAGGAGAAATAACAAAAGAAAATGTTGAACGTTTTGATGGGTTTTTAAATGCCCTTTACAAGACACACACAAAATTTGATGAACTTGGTGGTGTTTCGAGTGACCATGGGATATTTGAACCGATTTCATACCCAGTTGACAAAGAAAGAGTAAACGAAGTATATGAAAAAGCATTTTCAAAAAAAGAGTTAACGAAACAAGAAATTTCAGACTTCAAATCCTTTATGTTCTATGAATTTGGGACGATGAATGCTGAAAGCAATTGGGTTATGCAATTACATATTGGTGCGGTGCGAGATTATAGAGACAAGTTATATAATACTTTGGGGCCAGACACCGGAGGAGATATTTCAACTAGCAACGTTGACTTGGCAAATGGGTTAAAATACTTTTTAAACCAATTTGATGAAAAATTGAAAGTTGTTTTGTACTGTTTGGATCCATCGCTATTTCCAACCGTTGCCAC
>NZ_JALY01000234.1:0-2629 GCF_002924615.1 Petrotoga halophila DSM 16923
CAATTTACTCCTCTTATGGGCGAGCAGCGGGGCGAAGAAGCGCTAATAAAGATACTTTTCCTCATTGGTGGGGAGCGGGGTGAAAGGGCGCTACATCTATCGTTTTAAAGTTTCCCAAGACAGTATAAGATTTAAATACAGTCGAATTAAGTAGGTGAACAACATGGTTCAGGACAAATTAGAATTCCTAAAAGATTTGTGTAAAAAATATAAAATAGGGTTAGTTTATTTGTTCGGCTCGCAGAAAGAAAAGGCTTATCAGTTGCTAAAAAACAATGATGATTACAATATAAAAATAGATGATCCTCTCACAGACATAGATGTGGGAATAGTTTTTTTGTTTGATTTGGATAGTATAAAGCACAGATACAAGCTTTATGCAAGTATATACAATGAATTAGAAGAATTATTTAAACCTTACAAATTAGATCTGGTATTTTTACAAGAAACTCATTCTGTATTCCAGACTGAAGCTTTAAAAGGCATATGTGTATATAGTGAATCAGAAAGTTTTAAAGATGAATACGAAATGATGATATTAAGGCGTGCTGCGGATTTTAAATATGTCCTCGATTTATACCATAAAGAAGTATTAGAAAAATTCGAGGAGAAATGAAATATCTCAAAAAAGTTCTATATTCTCGGTTATAGCTTCTCCCCTTTCCTTCAAGATCCGCTGGGCATTCTTACTACCAATATTTCTCACTTTGGTCAGAGGAATCCTCAAATATTCCCCTTCAATTTTAAAAACCTTTGCTTCACTCTTGTAAAGATCCGGTCTTAAAAAGCCAAAACCTCTCTTTCTCATCTCGTAGGCGGTTTTAAGCGTGGAATAAAAATTGGACTCTTCGTAATTATGTTGGAATTCCTTTTTTGAAAGCTTCGTAATCGTCTGAACCGTCAATGCTTCATCCATTATAATATCAATATCAAAAAACCTCGTTCTGATAGTGAAATAAACGCTGTAAAACTCAAGAGGATGATAAAGCTTGTAAAACGCTATCTTGCACGCCATTATCATGTAGGCAACCGCATGGGCCTTTGGGAATAGATAATGAATCTTCTTCAAAGAATCAAGGTACCATTCGGGAGCTTCTGAATCATCTATCGCCTTCAGTTCTTTCTCTGTAAGCTCTTTCCCCTTTCTCACTTTTTCCATGATCATAAAGGCCGTTTTTGGTTCCACTCCAAAATACTCAAGCGTTGTCAAAATATCGTCTCTGCAGCTAACGATCTGATCGATACCTGCAACATTCTTCAAAACTATCTCGCGGGCGTTGTTGAACCAAATATCCGTTCCGTGTGCAAGTGAATTCGTCCTACACAGATCGTAAAAAGTTTTGGGCCTTGTCTCGGTGAGCATCTTGTGGGAAAAAGGTGTCCAAACTTCCGGTACACCCAACGTTCCAATCTCCGTACCTATCTCTGAAAGATCCACTCCCAACTCCTTTGTAGAAGAGAAAAGTGAAAGAACCCGCTCATCGTGCATCGAAATATTGTTGTAATCGTAACCGGTTAAATCCTTAAGCATTTTTAAAAAGGTTGGACCATCATGTGACAACACATCTATTTTCAGCAAATCATTTTCTAAAGCCTTAAAATCGTAATGTGTCGTAACAATACCAATCTCAGGAGAATTTGCAGAATATTGATAAGGAGTAAAATCGTGAACATCGTACTCTTGAGGGATTATTATCATAGCCGATGGATGTTGACCTGTATTCAACTTTGTCCCTTTTATTTTTTGAGAAACCCAGAAAAGATGTGCAAAATTCATATCTTCATCCTTGAAATAATTGAACGCCATCTTCAAAGCGTTGTACCTCGAGATGGTACTTATCGTACCTGCCTTGTAACAATAGTTCCTACCAAATTTCTCTTCCAAGAACCTTTGTATATCGTTGAATATCTCAGCCGAAAAATTCACGTCTATATCTGGGATCTTCTCACCAGAATACCCCATAAAAACCTCAAACCTTATATTATGCCCATCGGAGTTCAAAATCGCACCACAATTTGGGCATGACTTCTCTTTTAAATCAAAACCACTCAAGTTTAAATCCTCACTGAACTCTATAAACCCACAACTCTCACAAAAATAATGTGGAGGCAAAGGATTAACCTCCGTTATCCCCAAAAGAAAAGCGACGAGCGAAGAACCAACTGACCCCCTCGAACCGATCGGATAGCCCATCTCTAAAGACTTCTTGACCATATCGGCTGAGATCAAAAATATCACAGCATACCCGTTATCTATTATACTTTTCAATTCCTTCTCTATCCTATCTATAATTATACGGTGCAACTTTTCTCCATACATCTTTTTTGCGTTGTTATAAACGATATCTCTCAAATTTTGGTCGGCAGAAGGGATAATAGGCGCCTTCAATTTAAAATCAAAAGGGGCAAACTCCTCTACCTCACCAGCGATTTTATTCGGATTTTTCACAACGATTTCTTTTGCAATGCCGTGCTTTTTAAAGATCTCAAATGCCGCATCGTACATCTGAGAAGTGCTTCTAAAATAATTAACACTTCGCGTAGTCTTCCTTGGTTTACTCTTTGTAGAGGTACCAACGATCATAGCGTTTAAATACTCTCGATCTTCTTCTCTCAAATAATGAACATC
>NZ_JALY01000091.1:0-7884 GCF_002924615.1 Petrotoga halophila DSM 16923
AAGGTTGTATACAACGCTATAAAATTATTTTAATGAAAACCATCAAAAAGAACGGAGGAAAAAAGTTGTCTGAAAATCTAAAAGAGATCGTAGAAGAAATAAGTAAGAATGATAATGTTTTGATAGTAGGGCATATACTCCCAGATGGAGATGATGTGAGTAGTTTAGTATCGATGACTTTAGGATTAGAAAAATTGGGAAAAAATGTGACGGCCGTCATCGACGATGAAATTCCCGAATATCTTTTACAATTCCCTTTGGTTAAATCGAAGATCAAAAAGTTCGAAGATATTGAAGAAACAATTTATAAAAATTACGATATTATGGTAATTTTAGACTGTTCTTCACCGGATAGAATAGGAAGAATTGAAAAATTTTTAAATGCTTTTCATGTCCTTTTAATCGATCACCACGTAACAAATACATATTTTGGAAATTTGAACTGGGTAGACCCCAAGATGGCTTCAACCGCTCAAATGGTCTATAGAATATTAAGTTCTTTAAATGTTGAATACGACAAAGAACTAGCCACAATGAATTTGTTGGGAATAGCAACCGATACCGGCTTCTTTAAATATCAAAATGCTGACGTTTTAGTTTTCAAAGATGTCACTGAATTGATTGAAAAAGGAGCAAATATCAACGATATTTCAAATACCATATTAGATAACATACCATTAGAGCAGATCTATTTGTACAAAGACGTCATTTCCAATCTTAAACTTGCCTTAAATGGCCAAATTGCTTACTCTTTATTATCCCTGGATATGCTTTCCAAATACAACATTTTACCAAAAGATTCGCCTTCTTTTGTGGAAAATCTTAGATCCATAAGAGGCGTTGAGATTGCTATTGTATTTCAAGAATATGAAAAAGATTCTTATCATGTTTCATTAAGATCCAAAAAGTGGGCAGATGTATCCAAGATCGCCCTTAATTATGGTGGCGGCGGTCATCCACGAGCAGCTGGATTTTCAATTGAAACAAACGATATAAAACAAACAATGGAAGAAATTGTCGGTTATATATCTAAAACGATTGGAAATCTCAGTCGTAACTTAGCCTATCAATAAGGCACGGGAGTTTTTATGGCTTACATCTTTTTATTTATAATTTGGAGTGTTTTAATCAACGACTTTTCAGATCTTTCGTTAATTTTAGGAACTTTTGTTGTTATCATCACAATTAGAATTACCAACTTATTTTTTAAAAATACTACTTATGGGACTATACAAATATTGGTATATAGTTTGGGTAGCCTTTTAAAAATGTACAAAAATACATTTTCTTTTTTACCTTTGATACTCTTAAAAAGGTACTCGGGTTTATCTCATATAGACGTTAAAGGAAAATCTGATTTTGAAAAAGCTGCAATAGCAAATTCCATCTCATTGACCCCTAAAACACTTGTTTTATATGAAGAAGATGATAAGTTAATAGTCCATAAAGTTTCTTCAAATCCTGAAGAGGCACATATAGTGGATAATGTTTGGAAGGATGATATAATTTGATACATATACTAGAAATTTTTATCCTTTTATCCCTTTTTATGATTTTGATTAGGCTGATATTGACAAAATCAAAATGGGAAAAGGTACTTTCCTATTCTTCGTTCTCTTCAAAAGCGGTCATCCTGATGTTAGTTTTTTCTCTTGTTTCGGATCAATCTTTTCTTCTAGACGTTATAATTATTTTCTTAATTCTTAACATCTGGGGTGTTTTGATAGTATCCGCTTACCTGGAAAGAGGAGGTAATAAAAGATGATCGCCAACATTTTAATGGGAATGGGAATAATATTTCTGTTTGCGGGAACCTTAGGATTGTTTACGATGGAGGATTTCTATTCTAAAATTCAAGCAATTGGGATAGCAGATACAGTAGGAATAATCTCCGTTATAATCTCACTGATGCTCAAATATCCAGAAAACATGGCTAGATTACTCATATTATCTATCATTATTCTAGTTTTAAATCCAGCAATCTCCTCAATAATTGCTTATCACGCTGCAAAGTCTGGTGAAAAGGTGGGCAGAAAAATCAAGTGAACTATTCTATAATTTTTTTGTTTTTAAGTTTGATCGTTCTTTCATTATACATATTATCACAAAAAAGCTATATTAACGTGATCATCGGTTACGGAGTTTTTTCTGTAGCCACTTCTGTACTATTTTTTCTTCTGAATGCTCCGGATGTAGCTTTTGTTGAAATAACTATTGGTGCCGCTTTTGTTATTTTTATATATCTAATTGCCATAAAAAAGACTGCCGAGGTTAAGGTCTACTACATCGAAACACCTTATATGATAGAGGAAAAAGAAGGAAATTTATACGGATTTGAATACGAACTGATCAAAGAATTTTTGGAAAGAAAAGGATTGGATGCCGATTTTATAAAAGTAAACACCAAAGATCTTGAAGATCCTATAGATAACATAAACGACCATGGAGAAATTCTGGCTGGAGGAATAATTTTAGAAGATAATAATTATGAAAACATAATACCTTCCAACGGTATATTATTATCAAAATTATACGCTGTTGGTCAACCTAATAAAACTTGTTTAGGAATTTTTACGACGAACTTAAAATCACAAAGCTTTGAAGATTTGGATGATGATTTCATAATAGATGCGGTAAGATTCCGAAAAATAGTGATGGGAGGAGAAACGCTACTGTCCAAAAAAATAGAAATTATTAAAGATACTAGTTACAGGATAATTTTTTATAAAAGGGATAAATCTTTAGCAAGGGACTTCAACAAATTTTTGGAAGAAATAAAAAGTGACACCGTATACTATGAAAACCTTGTCAGGAGGTATATAGGTTGAAAAAGTACATTGTTTTAACCTTGACAATCATAATTTTCTTCGTTCTTGGATTAAATTTAAAAGTTGGAGATATGAAAAGTTTCTATGAATCTTCTGAAATCCTTACCGAAAATGGATCGATTAATATGGTTTCTGCTATTGTTCTTGATTATAGGATATACGACACCTTTTTTGAAATATTAGTTTTTACGGTGGTAATCATTGGTATTTCCGAATTTATAGGGAAAATTCCAACGGTTGCTTCCGACGACCAACAGATAATATACGATACACCAATCATAAAGGTTATAACTCCAATAATTTTTCAAATAATAGTCTTAATCTCTCTTTATATTGCGATAACCGGGCATATAGCCCCTGGTGGTGGATTTGCTGCAGGTACTATTCTAGGAACAGGTTTTCTTGCTGTTTCCCTGGTTAGACCAACGGATGAAATAGAAAACTTGTTTGTAAAATCTAAAATCGAGAAGCTAAAAATGTTGGTTCCTTTATTCATAATAATATACGGTTTATTAGGATATACTTGGGGAGATACAATTTTTTCTAATTTCCATCTAAATGGATATCCCGGGGAGCTGGCTAGTGGAGGGTCTGCCATTTTACTAAACTTTTTAATTTATTTCGAGGTTTTTGGTGGATCATGGACTATTCTGTATAGATTTTTAAAACATAAGGGGTTATTATGAATATTTTCTATATCCTGACCTTATCAATAATACTTATTGGCTTATTTGGAATTATCGTAAAGAAAGATCTTATCTTAATATTTATTAACCTCGGGGTATTCCAAGGGGGAATAGTTCTTTTTTTTGTTCTTTTAGCCTATGATGCAAATTCACCTATCATCAGCACACATCTACAAAGTTACGCAGACCCACTCATACATTCTTTTCTACTTACCGTTATAGTAATTGGATTTGCAAATTTGGCATTAATGTTAGTTTTTGCAATGATATTATCTTCCAAATTCAAGACCCTTGAGGTTGACGAAATTGAAAAGAAAGTCAAGAAAAAATAAAAAATCTCATAAGAACAGGAGCAAAACATGATTCTACTTGTATCTTTAATACCAATATCTTTCGGCATACTGACTTATATTTTTAAAAGAAAAACCACCATACTGGTGACAATTTCGTATATACTAACTTTCTTATTTCTTGCTATTTTTCAAGAAGGTTCATTTGTAATAGGAAACTATTCCGCACTTAAAGGTATCGAATTCACCTTTGACTTTACTATTAAGTTCTTACTTATTTTATTCAATGTTTTCTCTTTAATAACCTTTTTTAGAATCTATAAAAATTATGATCATGTGTTTTTCTCACTTTGGCTTCTATTGACAGGAAGTGTAAACGGTTTCTTTATGAGTAGAGATTTTTTCAACATATACGTTCATTTGGAGCTCGCCTCTATATTAACCTTTCTTTTATTATCATACGATAAGAATGAAATAAGAATATGGGCAGCTTTGAAGTACATGATGATGAGCTTAGTAGCCTTAAATTTCTATTTGATAGGGGTAGGAATTCTTTATTCAAATTCAGGTACCTTGAATCTAAATTACAACCTTTTAAATGGAATTAATACCTTTGCTTTCAGTTTTATCCTAACAGGGTTGTTAACTAAAGGCGGACTATTTTTTCTTTCTGGATGGTTACCCGATGCCCACACGGAGGCTGTAAAAGGAATCTCTCCTATATTATCAGGTATGATCGTTAAACTTCCTTTATTTATAATTTATTTACTCACACCATCTTTACCCCATGAACTTAAAAATTTTCTGTACTATTTCGCAGTTATAACTGCTATTTTGGCATCCATATTTACGTTGCTACAATACGATATCAAAAAATTTATGGCTTATTCTACAATGACTCAGATGAGTTATGGGCTGATGGTTATTCTACTCCAACCTTCTCTTTTCCCATATTTTATAGTTTTTCATATGTTCACCAAAGGATTTTTATTCATGATAGCCGAAGATATATACGAGAAAAACGGTACAAAAAATCTAAAAGAACTACAAGATTCACAAATATCCTTAGATACATTTTTTTTGCTTTTTTTCTTGCTCATGAACCTAGGAGGATTGTTCCCCTTTAGCCTTTATATCCTCAAGGATAATTTATCTTTATCCTATTTTTTAGAGATAAACATTTTCATCTTCGGAATGTACTTCTATAAATTATTAAGCACCTTTAAAGTGAAGAAGAAAAAATTTGAATACAAGTACTGGTATATGTTCATCTTCGCAATTTTAAACGTTGTATATATAACTTATTATTTCAAGATTATCGCTTCTGACCTATCTATCTTAAAAATAATGATTGGATATTTACTCTTTGCTGCAGGAATTCTATCGTTCATATTGTTAAGAAAAAAGGTAAGTTTGCCTCCAATAGATATATACAGTTTTGAGAACAGTTTTATCTATCAAATATCGTTTTTATTGCTTGCTTTGCTAATAGAAATGTAGACAAAAGTTTTCAATTATTTTGGAAATTTATGATAAAATAACATGGATAATATCAAAAAATAAATCAAAGGAGGTAATGTGCGTATTATCGCACGATGTAAATTATGAAAAAATTCTTATTTTCTTTTTTATTAGTAATTTTCATTTTTAGTATCACAATTTTTCCTCAAGACGTTTTAAAACTAGTCCCTTCAGATTCAAAAGCAGTAGTCTTAATAAATGATTTAGAAGGCACATACACAGATTTAAAAACTGTACCAACTATGAAAACTTTATTGCTAGAACCATTTAACGCAGAACTAATGATTTCTAATCTTGCTCAAATGTATTTTAACGCTTTAAAAATAGATTACGAAAGTTTTCTAAGTAATCTCAATGTTGACCTTTCGATTTTCGTTCAAGAACCCAAAGAAAATAATTATATTTTCGGTTTTTCCGTTGGCCCTTTAGAAAATCCCCAAACTTTTGCCTCAGATTTGGATAAATTATTAGAACCTTTGAAAGATTACGGAATTTCTTTTACCCCTATCTATCAAAGTATTGGAAATCAAAATTATCTTGTCATGGTTCAAAATAAAGAGGTATATTCTTCTTCTGAAAAAGGGGTTACTGATTTTGAAGAGATTCTTCCCACAAAAAAGGGGTTGTATTACAGAATAAACACCTCTGACTATCAAGGAGAAGGCTATTTTTACGTTAAAGATGGATTCTTAATAGGTGGAGGAAATGGAACTGCAGAAACAGAATTTATCGATAAAAACTTTGTAAAAGGGCCTCAAGAATATCCCTTCCTGGGTAGTATATTTTTTACCTCTGGTTTAATCCCAAAAGATTTAACAAATTACGCCGATTTCATAAATATAATAGTAGATTACAAAATCGTGGAAAATTTAATATCTCTTTCTCAAGGAGTAGAGGCTAACGTTGATTTAACTACGAGCAACGGTGCAATGCCGACAATTTCTAATGCAAGTAATGCAAGCTATTTAAAATTGAAAACTGACGCTAAAATAGACGAAATTATACCTATTTTGAATGAAAATAATATAAAATACAAAAAGACCAGCGAAAACATGATGGAATTTTATATAGAATCTGAGATTACAAATCAAAACGATGAAACAGAAATTTTAACTAATACTTTTTATGTTTGGAAAGACGAATACTTGATGCTTTCACAAATGAAACCAGATGAGCTTCAAAAACTTCTGAATGATAAACCAAAGCTTTCAGAGAATGAATTGTTCCAAAAATTAAGTGAACGAATTGGAACCGGGGATGTTACTTACGCCTTTGTGGATTTAACCCCTATTTTTCAAAACTATGTGCCGAATTTGAAAGGCCAATATGGCTTGTTACTAAATGTGAGTTCAATAGAAGAAAATAAGTTAAAAATTGATTTCATTGTGCAATAAGAAATCTTGATTAAAACTGGGTGAGATTCCTATAAAAGATTAAAGGGCATGCTTCCGCATGCCCTTTATTGGTGCCGAGGGCGGGAGTTGAACCCGCACGGGGTTCTCCACCCCAACGGATTTTGAGTCCGTCGCGTCTGCCAATTCCGCCACCTCGGCAATTCAAAGTTATTATACTATATTTATAGACTCTTGTCAATAGAAATTGAACCTTTGTAGGATAGCGAATGATTTAACGGGAGGGAGTTTTATGAAAAAAATGGCTATTATAGGTTTTGGCGCAGCTTCTATAGGTTTCTTAAAAGGACTACAAGAAGAGCAAAAGATTGATCATTACAAGATAGATATTTATGAAAAAGGTGAAAATTTAGAAAGTGCAGGATTTGGCGGTTTGAAATACGATGGGAAATTATTCATTTCAAAAGAAATGGGGGGAGACTTAGTCATCCCGTTGAATATTCAAAAGAAGGTTGTGGAATATTATCTCACAAAATCTGGCTTAGCAAAGTTGGACGATCATAAAAAATTAGAGCTTTCTAATAAATTAGAAAAAGGCGATTCTTTTGAAAATAAAGAGTTATATAAAAGGTTCTACGATGCTGATTTCGAACCCGTAAGATCTCACTTTTTTCATCTGGGTACAGAGTTGCTAATAGAAACGGTAAAAAACATTTTCGAAGAATTTTCAAAATTCAATAACATTAATTTTATTTTTGGTGAGGAAGTTATCAAAATTATTCCTGGTACAGAGGTTGTCGTAGTAACAAATAGTGGCATTGAAAAAACCTATGACAAGGTCGTTGTTGCAGTTGGCAGAAGAGGCCACAAATTAGTATCCGATATGGTCAAAGATCATCCTGATTTAGTCTTATCAAATGATAAGGTTGATCTTGGTGTCAGATTTGAACTTCCTAATCATATAGTGGACTACCTAAACAAAGAGATGTACGAATTCAAAATTAGGCTAAAAACCAAAACAGGCTATATTGTGAGAACTTTTTGCAACAATACCTGGCGGAGAGGCACAACTGACGCTGCCGACGAATACTAACGTGGAATAATCGATTATCACAGCATTATTAGAAAAAAAAAAGTAAGATAAGAGAACACAATGAGAAAACAAAGCAGAAAAACAACTGAGAAGAAGTAAAACTAAAATACAATA
>NZ_JALY01000248.1:0-11277 GCF_002924615.1 Petrotoga halophila DSM 16923
AGATTTATTGGATTAGGAATGATGGGATTAGCAGATGCATTATACATAAAAGAGCTACCTTACAACTCAGAACAAGCCAGAAAGTTCATGGCAAAATTAACCGCTGAATTAGCGTATTTCTCTCATATTGCAAGTACTGAATTAGCCAAAGAAAGAGGCAATTTCCAAGATTTTCAAAGATCCAAATACCCGGACGGTTTCATACCATTTCCCATGTTGGATGACGAAATAGACGAAGACATAAAAGCATGGAATGAAAAAATACGTCAACATTTTCAAGGCGAAGCCACAAAATACAAAAGAAATGTACAAACGAACACCATAGCCCCAACAGGTTCAATATCTAACTTGGCAGACACATCAAGTGGAATCGAGCCAAATTTCTTACTATCCTATGTAAGATACATGACCAACAAAGAAGGAGACAGAGTTCCCCTATCTTATATAAATCCAATATTAATGGAAAAAATAGGCACCAACATGACAGAAGAGTTAAAAGCTGAAATCATTGAGAAAGGAAGCATTCAAAATATAGACAGCATACCAAACGAAATTAAAAAAATATTTGTAACCTCAATGGACATACCACCAAAAGATCATTTATTAGCCCAACACGTAATTCAAAGTTATCTTGATGCTTCATGTTCTAAAACTATAAACATGCCTAAATCTTCAACAATAGAAGACGTTAAAGCTATCTATCTACAAGCATTAGAATTAAATCTAAAAGGATTAACTATTTACAGAGATGGGAGCCTTGAAACTCAAGTTCTAACCTCCGCTTCCAAAGAAGAAAAAGAAACATCCGAAACACAAGGCAAAAGCGTTACATTCTTCGTATTGGACGAAAAGCATAAACTAAGGGCAAGGCCAAGAAAAGAAACCTTACGAAGCGTCACACGAAAGTTCAAACACGACACGGGAACAGTATACGTCACCGTTTCCTTCGATGATGGCGGTGAAGCCGTAGAAATCTTTCTATCAGATGGCACAGAAACTGCAGAGGTTATTGGAAGATTATCATCCATAGCTTTAAGAGCGGGCGTCTCAACTGATGAAATAGTTGAGCAATTAAAAAAAGTTAAGGGAACATATTGTAAAGAATTGGCACAAGAAATAAGCAAAGCCCTCAACGATTTCAACCAATTATGGGGATCTCAAATAGAAGATTATGAAGTAATAAGAACGGGAACGCCGAAAACCAGGGAAGAAGTAGAAAAATTCGTATACGCCAACGACTTAAAATACGAAAAAGGATATTATATAGACTCAGAAGGCAACGCATACTGCCCAAGCTGCTTATCTAAAAATACCCTGATAAACGAATCAGGCTGTGTTACCTGCACCACTTGCGGATGGTCAAAGTGTTCTTAAAAATATATATATATAACAAATATTCAAACCCGGTGGAAATGCTCACCGGGTTTTTGTTTAGTACTTTACATTTTTGAATTAATTTTAACAATTTCTCAAATTCTTGTTTGACAATCGTAATTTTTTATGATAATATAAATTAACTTATTTACTTTCTTTAGCTTACCTTAGCTAAGCATCCGCATACTATTGTAGTATTAGAGTATATCTTAGTAAAAAAAATAATAGACTAATCAAAGACAAATTTTTTATGTGTTTTTCTAAATTATATAAACCATCACGAGGGGGAATTAAAATGAAAAAAGGTTTAATTTTAACTTTGGTATTGTTGGTAGGCGTGCTCTCACTATTTTCACAAACTTCAATGACTGAGGCTCCTGAAGAACAAATTACACAGACCCTGACCACGAACCCACTTGGATCATTATTTGGTTTCTACAACGTTTCATACGAAAGGCCACTTTCCTCAAGCAGTTCGATCCAGGTCAGTGCTCTTGTACAGTCCTTAAATATCATTATTGCACAAGTCAGCACTTTCGGCGGTGGTGTGGCATATCGCAACTACCTACATCAGACTGCACCAAGTGGTTTCTACGTTGCCCCCAACGTTAGAGTGCTATATGGAACAGCTACGGAAGATATCTACGACACAGAAGGCTCCATGCGTTTTCTCCTCGTAGGTGGTGTTGCGGGTTACCAGTGGATAAGTATCGGAGGATTTGTGGTCGACAGCTCTGCTGGTGTAAATGCAATTTTTGGTGGGCCAATACAACCAATCACATATCCTGGGTTCGTTTTTGCTGTAGGATATGGATGGTGAGCTCTCTTTGAGGTCTTCTTCATCAGCAAATCGATCGAGTTAAAATTTCCGTGATGGAGTTCAAGGAAGCTTTTCAGATCAAAATTCTGATAGGAACATGGGTTTAATCTTTTTGTTTGAATATATTACTTAGACTTAAGGCCGTTGATAAAAACTTCCAAAAGGGTAGTCTTTTAATTTATTTTTTCATGTCATGTTATTTTAACAGCATAGATTTTATTGGCTCTCTTTATCAACTTATTTTTTAGTGCCTGAATAACTATCTTCTCTTTTACATATTTGAATTGATTTTTAACAATTTCTCAAAGTTTTGCTTGACAATCGTAATTTTTTATGATATAGTGATTATAGGTATTTTATGCCTTTTTATCCTACCTATAAGGAATGGAAACTCAGCATTCTCGATTGAACGTATTTCTGTGATCCTTCTTTTTATCCTACCTATAAGGAATGGAAACCCCATACATATCGCTTGAATATTCAATTAGAATATCTTTTTATCCTACCTATAAGGAATGGAAACAAGTCATAGTTGTATATTATGTTGACTTTAATTGGCTTTTTATCCTACCTATAAGGAATGGAAACATTTTTGAAACAACCTTTCAAATATATTCGGCATTCCTTTTTATCCTACCTATGAGGAATGGAAACTTGTCATCCAACTTTTTGGCTGCACCAAATATTGCTTCTTTTTATCCTACCTATGAGGAATGGGAACTCATCATCAGAAATACCAGTGGTATTTCTGTTTTCTTTCCTTTTTATCCTACCTATGAGGAATGGAAACTTTTTTAAAATTGCAACTTCGCCGAGTGCATATATTCTTTTTATCCTACCTATGAGGAATGGGGACCCACTTTCGAGAGCTATATGCATCATCCCTGCGTGACTCTTTTTATCCTACCTATGAGGAATGGAAGGGTTAGAGAGGAATGGAAGATGGGTGGAGAAATGTAAAGTAGGGAGAGAATCGGAAGTGGTAATTAGGAATATAGGAATTTGAAACGATGGAAAAGGGTGAATGCCCGATTTTTCGTTGGAAAGTAGGTTGAATGCATAGGACTTAGGAATCTATGAGCAAGAATTTTTTTTGGAAAACAATTTTAGGTAGAAAGAAAATGATAAGATACAATACTTGTTCTTTGACTTGTAAGAAAAATTAGAAAAGAAATTAGACTTTTTAGTCAAAAAATATTATTGCTGATGTGGAAACTTTTTATAGTAATTACTAGAAAAAGTACCAGTGAAATCTTTTTTCGGAGGGCTAAAATAAATGAAGAAAAAAGAAATTAAGCTTAATTTCATTACACTTACTCCTCTGTGGAATGGGAATGTCTGGAATAGAACTGACCAATTACGAGCTTCAGAACTTTTTGGAAGTTTGCGTTTTTGGTTTGAAGTAATTTGTTATTTTTCAGGAATAACGAGCAAAGATAATTATGAAAAGGGGATTTTAAAAGATAACTTCGATTCCAAAACTTATGACGAAATAATTCAGGAAAAAGGAGTCAATTTTGATACGATAAATGAAGCATTTAATAAAATGGATCTACCACTTCCTATGAGGATTTTTGGTTGTAATGGTTGGGGAGGAATGTTAAAGTTAAAGAGTATCAAACTTATGGGAGTTAACCATAAAATATCTTTCCCTGATAAATTTTATGTAAATAAGGAAAATTTTAAGATAAGTGAAACAAAACCAAGTAACAAAGAAAAGTCAAATTGGTCAGCTTTTTATTTCCCAAGAGGATATTTTTACGGTGATTTTGAAATTACATTTGAAGTTGTGGAAAATATTTTAGAACCAATTTTCTATCCCTTATTAACATATATGGAGAAATATGGTTATTGGGGAGGAAAGTGGAATATGGGCTTTGGACGGCTAAAAATAAAAAATACTCTTAACAATGAAAAAATTTCTAGAGACAAATTTGAATTTTCCAAATTCGATAGCAAAAGATACAAAGATAAGACTATTGATGAATTAATTGAAATAAATGAAGAATTAAGTATATCTTCTCCAATGGAAGAATATACAAAATTCCTTTTTAACTTGAAAAAAGAAGATAATAATTCCTGTGAGGAATTCCTCGAAAAAAGTCCTTCTAAAATTACAATAGCAAGGATCATGGATTTAGAATCAGATAAAGAAATCAAAAACGAAAAAGAAAAAGAAATATTGGAGAAATTAATTGCCTTAAAAGTAAAACTTCGAAGTTATTTAAGACTTCAAAATTCAGATGCTAAAAAAGATGAAGAAATGAAGAATATTCGTCATTTAGTATTTGGAGAGCGGGGAGAAGGATCCAAAATACTCCCGTATATTGATTTGAGAGAAGGTAAGTTTAAAGGGGGTTTTTTATCAATTGTTGGCTTCTCTCAACTTAAATTAGGAGAGGAGGAATGTCATGATTAGCTCTGATTTTTATGAACCATCTAATAAGCAAAAAATAAAACTAGAAGAGCATGCAACTTTAGATGAATATATATTATTTTGCAAAGATAATATTTTTTGCGATACAAAAAAGATTAAGGAAATGAAGGCTGAAGAACGAATTAGATTATTCACCTTGTTTGGAGAAAAGGATCATAAGCGATATATGAACGTAGCTCTAAAAGATTTTCCATTAAATTGGTTAAAAGACCATTATCCAAAAGGAGCATCTAAAGATAGCTCTAAGGTCTTTGAAATAGATGAAAAACTTATAAAACAAGTTTCTAAATTTTCGGGGTTAATAGAAATAGAAAAGTTAAAGGAAGTTGAAAAAGCACCTAATATTTTAAAAGCACTTCCAACTAAGGATTCGATTATACTTTTGCTTGAATTTACACTTAAAAACCCCTATTTTTCTAAAGATGATGAAGATTTTTACTTAATACCGAATCCTGTATTAAAAGAAAAGGTATTCAAAGTTCCTATGATTAGAGGCAGTTCTTGGAAAGGTGCAATAGCAAATGCCTTTAAAGTTCTAATTAATGAAGAATCAGCCAAAAATAGACTTATTGAAAGTTATTTTAGAATTTTTGGAGCGGGTTCTGAAAGTATAAAATATCTAGAACAATACTTTAATGAGGTTATAAAACGTGAAGGATTAAGCAATAAAAAGAATAAAGAAGTTAGAGACAAGATAGTCCAGTTGCTATTATTCGAGTTAGGAGTAAGTTTGAACGAAAAAGAAATAGAAAAAATTAAAAATGGCAATATTATTGAAGTTGTAAGCGGATGGCTTTCAGATAAAGCCCAAGAATATATCGATAAATTACAAATACCTTTCAGTTGTCAAACGCACAAGGGTGGTGCCATATTCTATCCAACCTATTTCAATAAACTTTCTTTGGAAGTAATTAATCCGCATGATAGAAGCAAAAGAGCGGGGACTAAACCAATATTTTACGAAGTTGTTCCTAAAGAAACAAAGGGGATACTCCAAATTATATATATTCCTAATGTTTCTTTTACAGATAAAGATAAATTAGAAGACGACATTAAGAATTTAGATAGATCAATAGAAATACTCGCTAATGAAGGAATAGGTGCTAAAACAAAATTTAGCTGGGGAACTTTTATAATAGACCAAAAGTGGTATCGAACAAAAGATAATACTCAAAAAATAGAATTCCCCGAGGGGTGGAAAGAAATTGACACTAGATTTATCTAAGTTAAAAGATCATAAAGCAGAAATATTAAAATGCGAAATTATATCATTACTCTTCAACCTTGGAAAAACGCATGCTGGAATTTCTAACTATAAGAAGGAGAAGAATAAGAAGAAGGACTATTTTCCTCAAGCTCAAAGTAAATTTACAGGTTACCGGAAGTATTATAACGATCACTTCTTTGAAAGTGAGTTAAAAGAGGTAAATCCAAAATTATTGGATTTCGTGGACTCAATTACTATAAATATTTTTAATCAAAAAATTACATGGATAAAATCATCTAAAAAGAATGTAACTTTTGAAAATTTTTTCGGGAACATTTTCTTTAGCGGATGTGAAAATATAAATTCCTCTATAGATAAAGGAGCGCCAATTTCACAACTTGATAAGTTGTGGATTTCTAACGCCTTTGGTGGTTATAAGGAAGATGTGAAACAAGAGAATCTTGATTGTGGTAGGAAGCTTTTTTTTCAAAAATTAGATTCTTTCTTAGAATACAAAGGGTTTTATGCAAATAAAAATAATATTAAAGAGAGCAACTGGTGCGATCTTAGAAATTTTGTTTTTGATAATGTTAAAGATTGGTATATACACCTTCTTAGTGATACCAGATTCCCAGTGAACGACGTAACTCTTTGGGATCAAGCATATATGTCAGCCTCTTTATTTAAAGCTTTTGTTAGTTCTGCAATATTAAAGGATAACTGCAAAGAAGGATCTAAATCTAATGAGAAAATAATCGATTCAAAAAGAGAAAACTACCGAAATATAAAATGGTCAATCCTTGGGATCCAGTATGACAAGTTAGCATTGGCAGAAAAAGCCTTAAAGCCCGTTCATATAAAATGGTATAGAGAAGTCGCTAAAGAGGTTGATGACGAAATTAGTGATCTTTTTGTTTGTGAATATCCTATAGGTAATGAAATATACAGAGATGAAACGGGGATTTATTTTCTTGTTAGTGAGGAATTAATTAATGGTAATTCAAGTGGTGATAACAGCTCAAACTTTTATCCATTATCTGATGACTTGGATGAAATAAAAAAGGCTGTCAGAGAAGTGTTTTTAAATAAATTTCATGGAGAAGTATTTCCAGCAATTTTTCTGACAAAACCATCACGTAGACTAGGAACCCTTGGCCATCTTTTATATAAAGCAAGTGAGAACTATCTAAAAGCCGAATTACCTCCGAACTTTGAAAAAGAAATGATAAAAGATAGCGATTCTCAGGGAGAAGGAGTATGTCAAGTTTGTGGGTTGCGTTTAGCTAATAAAAAAGATAAGGATTATTTAGTTTGTGATATTTGTGAAGAACGTGGGCAAGGAAGATTGGACGAATGGATGAATAATAGGTCTCAAGAAACCATATGGACTGGAGAAATACAAGATAAAAACGGAATGATTGCCTTGGTAACCCTAAAATTTGAGTTAGAACAATGGTTAAACGGTAACTTTTTAAGTACGATGGTGATCAATGATATCTATCATATGAAGAATGTTCCGGATTTTAGCAGTTTAATCGAAGAGTTAATCAAAGATATTGAAACAAAACCTGACAAACCACTAAAAGAAACATCAATATCTGAACTTGTGGATAAAGGTATTATTAATAACAAGAAAAAAATAACATTATTAAATGAATACATTGAAAGTATTTTATTCGAACTTACCATAGGTACTCAGTGGGAAAATTTTATAAAAGAAACGCTCAAAGAACCTAATAGGTGTTCTTTTGATGAAAATAATAGAAAAATCGACTGGAACGGCATGCCTGATGAAGATAAACGATTCCTTTTAACTCTTTTTACACAATTTATAATACAAAAAGGGCCATCACCAGCTAGATTGAAAAGAATCTGGGATTCAACACAAGATTTTCTTATTGGTATAAAGTCGAAGTTAGTTAGACTTTTAGAAATTCCAGAAAATAGGAAAAAACGATTTATTTGGAAAGAGAAGGGCATACCAGATGGTGAATATTATGATGGAGATTTAGATTTTTGGGTAAAAGACGGAAATGTATATTTGATTACCAACACAGAAAAAATAGGGAGAAAAAATAAATTTAATCTTAGAAATTATCAAGCTAAAGGAAAAGTTTCAATCGAATTGAACTTAAATGCCAAGCAAGAGGAAGATTATTTACCGTTTATATCAATAATAGATCCAACTCCTGTTAGTTGGCAATTCGCTATTCCAGCAAACTACGTGCAAAATTTATTAAAAAACATTAAAGAAGAATACCTGAAAAGTTTTGGTTGGGTATATGGAAAACTTCCGCTACATATAGGGATAATTATACAAAATTACAAAAAACCTCTTTATGTGGGAATAAAAGCGTTAAGAAAAATTAGAAGAGATAAAACTGAGTGGAAAGATCTAAGACAAGAAACGGGGGAAAATGATCTAAAATCTATTCTTAAGGACACTTATCAGAATAATTATTCAGTATCAGATAATTTGGAAGATTATTACTCTCTATACGAAAAAACTAATAATGATGGTAAGTACAAATTTTATATCTATCCTGATGTCTCTAAAGAATCCTCTTATTCAATAATAGATACTTTAAAAGATGATGTAGCAAATAAGTATTATTTTTACCCGAACACATTTGATTTTGAGTTTTTAGAGACCAATTCAAGACGAAACGATATATTTTATGAACTAGGCAAAAGAAGGATTAATAGGAAAAACAATAGACCTTATAATTTAGAAGATTTTCAATATTTTATTCTTTATAAAAATTTTTTTGAAAATAAAGAATCAAGCAAATTGCAAAAGTTAGTATATTTGATTTATTCTAAAATAGCTGATTGGGAAGGCAATGAAGAATCGATAAAGTCCTTTTTACTTTCAACTTTTGTAAACATTCTTGAATTAAAGAACGAAGAAGAAAAAAGAAATTTTGCATTGATATTGAAATGTAATGACTGGGAAGAATTGGAACGCACTGATGTAAACCTTTTTATAGATAGAGTAAAAACATTTCTTGATATGTTTGAATTCTATCACAAAGCTTTAAAAGGAGGCAACCTAAATGAGTGATAACTTAGCAAGTGAGGTTAAAATCTTTTCAGTAGCTCAAGATCCAATATATATAGGAACAGGCGGCTATACCATAGGACGTGTTGATAATACGATTGTTAGAGATCCGACAACCAAAATTCCAAAAATACCAGGCAGTTCATTAGCTGGAACCTGGAGGTATTATGTAGCTTTGGCGTTACAAGAAAAAATAAAAGACAAAAAGCCAAAGCTAGAAACAATAAAGAATCAACAAGATAGGGAAAGTTTTGAAGAAAAATTGTCCAAAATTGAATGGAAAGATGGGGATACGGATTTAAAGAAATGGCATAAATTTTATGGAAATAAAATTTCAAGCTATAACTGTGCTGGTCAAGATGAGCTTCCAAACACAGATTTTAAGGATTTCTTAAAAACTGAAGAAAATGAAAAATATAGTGGTCATTGTGGTCGTTGTATTGTTTGTAAAGGTTTTGGCTTCTCTAAGAGAAATTCAAGTTGGCAAGGTATGCTTTTTTTCTCTGATTTAAAAATTTTATTTTTCCCTCTCTATACAAGATTAGGGGTTAGATGGATTACAAGCCCAGAAATCTATTATAATGCCAGTAATGAAGTTTTAATTGAAAAACCTCAAGAAGGTGAAATATTAACCCACCATGGAACAGAAGGATATTTAAATTTAGGTTGGCTTAATTTCAAAGTGAAAAAAAATACGAATAATATTAAAATTCAACAAGGGGAAGAGCTAAAAGGCTATTTGTCTGAAGAAAATATAGTTGTTGTTTCAGATAACATAGTGTCTCAATTAATAAACGCTAATCTTGAAGTAAGAACGTCAGTATCAATAAATCCACTTACAGGTGCTGCAAAAGAAGGAGCCTTATTTACTTATGAAGCCATTCCAAGAGGAACTATTTTTTATGGCAACATAAGAATTTTTGATAAGTCGGCTTTTGAAAATTTTAAGAATGGCATAGGAGAACTTCCCGATCTAGAAGATCTGATATGCTCTTTAGAAGACAGTAAACATTTTTATGAGACTTTGGGTATTGGTGGGTTAACTACAAGAGGATTTGGAAGAATGAAGATATTTTTTCGAAAATCAAATAATTGTGAGGTGATTGAAAATAATGAGCAACATTGAAGCAGATATAAATAAAATGTCCTTTGAAATTGTAGAATCAATTTTTAAAAAGGAAGGTTCACAACGTTCAAAGTATATAAATGAAATAGATAAGGCTTTGGGAGTTTTAGTAAACGATGGAGTATATGCTTACTATGTCTATGTTAAATCAAAAAACATCAGTGATGTTTTTCTTAAATTGATAGAGGACCTGCGAAATTTTGTAGATAATACTAAAGAGGAAAAAGAATGGGAAGATTATTTTCAAGAACTTTCTAAAGATTTGAATAAGTTATTGTTTTTTCGAGAATTACTAGAGAAAGTATTAATTTATGCTAGATATCATGCTAAGGCAAAAGAAAATAAAACTAAGGAAGCGGAAAAAGAAGATGTGTGAGAAAAAATGGTATAAACTTGTATTCGAACAACTTCAGCCTATTCATATTGGAACTAAAGGATATGGGGTCATTTCAGAAACAAGAATATTCATCCCCGGATGGACTATGTGGGGAGCTTTAACAAAATTTTACAATCTATACTACAATAAAGGAAATTTTTCAGAAAATGAAAAACTATTTGAAAATATATCTTGCTTTTATCCCTCTTTTGAGAAAAATGGAGATAAACCTTTGTTACCAAGGTGGGAGCAAGGAGAATTTTACTTGGGTGATTATCGTGAAGAATTTTTTCGTGCAATGTTTGTGGATACTTTTGTCTCAACCGCGATAGTTCCTTTAACTAGAGGAGCAAAGGAGGAATCTTTGCATGAGATTGACATTGTACTACCAAAATCCAAGGAAGCTTTTCACCAAGAAAGTAGGGAGAATCTCTACTGGGTTGGATTATTAAAAATTGACGAACAAACAAAAGGAAAGCTATCGAATAATAAACAGTTTAAACTAACCATTGGCGGCGACAGTAGATATGGACTTGGTGAAATGATGTTAATCAACATAGAAGAAGAATCAATAGAAAATGATTTAAATTTTCTATTTGCTAACTTTCTCAGTGTTTCCAACGGTCCTGTTGAAAGTACCATTGAACACATAATTGAGATTCAAAGGATCGAAAACAAAAATTTTTCAGTAAAAAGCAAAGGTTTATACTATCATCCTGGTTATAAAATGAAAAAAGAAGAAAAAGAAGAAGAAAAAATTAAAAAATATGTAGACAAGCTATCAAAAGGTTGCATAGAAAAACTTTAGTCCGTCTTTAGATATTTGAATTGATTTTTAACAATTTCTCAAAGTTTTGCGGCTCCTTGTCAAATATG